>JAIBAF010000005.1 GCA_019695335.1 bacterium | reverse complement strand
AAAAAAGTCAATTCCCTAAAACGACAAACTCAAAAAGCTAATCGTTACCAAAAATTATCGACCCAGCTTAAATTCGAAGAAGTGCGGCTTGGCGCATATGAATACGAACAATTTAACACGAAAATCGGTCCGCTGTCTGAAAAGCTTCAAAATCTTGAACTGGTTGCCGAACAATATCTTGGCGAGATTAATAAAAAAGAAGCCGATGTCGAAGAAATGAATGCTGTGCTGATCGGCCGAGAACAAAAACTGCGCGAAGCGCAGTTGGCGCTCGAAGAAATCGACAAAAAAGTCAAAACAATCGAAGAAGAAGTACTGGTTTCGCGCGAGCGAAAGAGCAATCTCGAAGATTTGATCCGCCGTTATTCGGAAGAAAATGCAACGCTGGCTCAACGAAAAGATATTCTTGCATCACGTATCGATGAACTGACGCAATCCGTTCAGGCTGCTGAGGCCACTTACGCTTCCCTTCATCAGGATTTGGAATCTCAAAAAACCGATTATCATGCCTTCGAAGAATCGCTGAATGGACAAAAAAATCAGCTGGAAAATTACCGGAAAGAGCTGGTTCAACTCATAGACGAAACGGCCAAAAAACGGAATTCATACCAACTGACTAAAAATAATATTCAGAACCTCGAACGCAAGATAGCCGAACTTGAGAAAGATATTGAAATTCAACAGACCGATTCCGGCGATACATTGACTCTTTTAGATGAGCAAAATTATTCCAGCAAACAAATGACCGCCAAAATCGAGCAACTCCGTTCTGATGTTGAACAACACCAGAAAATGATGGAAAACCATCGCAACACTCTGGATCAATTGCGTTCACGAAAGGCCGAAGCCGAAGCGGAAATCAAGAGCGTAAATGCACGAATCGCCATCGTACAGAAGGCTATCGAAAACCACGAAGGATTTCCCGGAAGCGTTCAATTTTTGCTTAACGAAAAAACACTTGGTCTCGACAATACTGTTGCCGATATTCTATCCACGGAAGATCGATTTAAAAAAGCTCTGGAAGCGGCTTTAGGGGAAAGCTTTTCATTTTTGATCGGTAACTCGGTTGCGGGCGTTCGCGATGCGTTGATGAAATTGTCCTCATCGGACCACGGTTATGCCACTTTCCTCAATCGCGAAAAATTGCCAGCCGGCGAAACGGCGCGTACATCGCTTGATAAAAGCCAAATTATCGCTTTAGCCACGGAAGTCGTACATTCAAAAGACACCGCGTTAGTTCAACTCCTGATCGGCGATGTCGCTTTCGTTGACAATTTTGATAAGGCGACAGCCTTGGCTGAACAATTTCCTGCCTATCGTTTTGTCACGCTTAACGGCGAAATCGTGAAAGGCAATTACCTGATCAAAGGCAGCGGTAAAAGGAAAGCAACCGGTAGCGTGATCGGACAGCGTGAAACTTTACAACAACTTCTGTCTCAGACGCAACAACTCGAAAAAGAACTTTCAACGATTCAACAGCAAATCATCGAAACCGAACAAGCATTACAAACAGGATCAACTCAGGCCAACACCCTTCAGAGTGCACTTCGCAATGCCGAACAAGAATTAATTCAACTCGAAAAATCTATTTCTCAATTCGAGTATGAACAAAAACGTACTCGTGAAAATGTTACTAAAAATCAAGACAGCATCTCACAGGCACGTCAGGAAAAAGAGCTGTTTCAAGCTACGCTTGATGAAATCGATCCGACTATTCACGAACTGGAACAGCGGCGAACTACACTGGAAGTCAAAACGCGTGAACTTGAATTTCAATTAAATGAATTGGAAAAGCAGCGTCGTGAAAAATTCGATGCCTTGAATCACGTACAATCCACAGCCCTTCGTCTCGAAGGTGAATTGCATAATCACCGTTCGGGCATCGACAATGCCAAACAGCAAATCCTGCAGAATGACGAAACCATTGCCCGCCATTCTTCGGAAAGCGCGGCCGCACAAGCGGAAATTGAACGGATCAACGAGACCGCTACGTCGCATGACATCGCATTGACGGAATTATTACAAACACGCGACAAGAGCGAAAAAAACCGTGATTACGAAAACCAAGAAGTTGCCAAACTCCGTGAAAATGCCGCCAAGATTGATACGGATCTCAAGCGTACGCGACGCCAGCGAGATGAATTGATCAATTCGCGCCACAGCCTTGAACAAGATCACACACAATTAAAATTTGAAATCAGGAATTTATGTGAGCGTATTCAACGCGAATACGATTTCGATCTTACCAAAGATTCTTTTGAGAATCTTGAAACAAGCGCTGTGACGGACGATGAAACCGAGATGGAGGAAACTCCTGCAGAAATTGTCGCCCAGCCGCAAGCCGCGTTTGAATCAGTACAGGAAGAAAAATCCATCGATGATGTTTTAGACGACGATTTACCGGCCGAAAGCCAGCCCGCTGCTTTTGATCCGCTTGCAACCAAAACGCTGATCGATGATATTCGGCGAAAAATTAAAATGCTCGGGCCGGTTAACATGGAAGCGTTCGCGGAGTTTACGGTTGAAAAAGAGCGCCTTGATTTATTGGTACAGCAACGGCAAGACTTACTGGATGCGGAACATCAATTACTCCAAACGATCGAAACGATCAACACGACGGCCCAGAAACAATTCATGGAAGTGTTTGAAAAAATCCGTGAAAACTTCATTAAGATTTTTACCAGTTTATTCGATGCCAGCGAAGCCAATCTGGAATTAGCAAAAAACGAGGATCCGCTTGAAGCCAATATCGATATTCTCGCACGCCCTACCGGTAAAAAAATCCAACATATTGCTTTGCTTTCCGGCGGTGAAAAAACATTAACCGCGATCTCATTACTGTTCGCGATTTATCTTGTTAAGCCAAGCCCGTTTTGTATTTTGGACGAAGTCGACGCGCCGCTTGACGATACTAATATCGATAAATTTACCAAACTCCTTCGTGACTTTTCCAAAGATACTCAGTTCATTGTCGTCACGCATAATAAACGTACGATGGAAGCTGCTGCCAATATTTTCGGTATAACTATGCAGGAAGCCGGCGTATCCAAAGTCGTTTCGGTGAAATTCAGCAACCGCGGTGAAGACACCGATACGGACGACATCGAAGAACTCATCCGTCGTAATCAAGTTGAAGAACTTAATCAAGAAATTAAAGACCCTCCGTCTGCACCTGCCAATAATTAATTCCCAACACCTGAATTTGCCATAGAAAATATTTTTGTGAAGGGATGGTTTACGGTCATTCCGATTTTACCGGAATGCCAAAATTGTTCCGTCATTTTCTTTCAATATTTTAGTGGACACTGTGGAGTCATCTTTCTATATTTTGCCGACCCATTGAATCGTGGCATGGACGATTTGGAAAATAGAAAAATTCGAGCAGTCGCCGTTGTTGAGCTTTTAAAAAAAGAATTCCCGGCGGCACAATGTCGGCTGACGTTCAATTCACCGCTGGAACTTCTTATCAAAACGATCTTGTCGGCGCAATGTACTGACGAACGTGTGAATACGGTTGGCGAGTCTTTGTTTCGCAAATATATTTCCGCAAAAGATTTTGCACAAGCGTCAGTTTTGGAATTAGAAAAAGACATTCGTCCTACAGGCTTTTTTCGCAATAAAGCCCGAAATATCCAGTCGTGTTGCAGGCAACTGATCGAGCGTCATTGCAGTGAAGTACCTTCGACTATGAACGAGTTGATCGCATTGCCCGGCGTTGGCCGTAAAACCGCTAACGTCATTCTCGGTACAATCTTTAATATCCCGGCAGTGGTCGTCGATACGCACGTCATTCGTATCAGCCGATTATTGAAACTAACGACCTTTTCTGACCCTGAAAAAATCGAATCCGACATCATGACGATATTACCTCAGCACGATTGGATCAGTTTCGCACATCTCATGTCGGAACATGGACGAAAAACATGCATCGCAAGACGCCCGGCTTGCCATGCCTGCGTCTTGGTTGATCATTGCCCATCATCACTGATTTAAAATTAAACCAATGATTGCTCGTTTCTGCACATGCTTTCTGATGGTTATTATCGGCTTGCTTCACCCGCTGGCTGCTCAGAAATTTTTTGTTAAAAATTATTCGACGTCCGACGGGCTTCCGCAAAACCAGGTCTATTCGATTCTGCAAGATGATGTAGGATTTATCTGGTTCGGAACTGCCGGAGGACTCAGCCGTTATAACGGACGGACATTTACTAATTACACGAAAGAGCAAGGTCTGATCAGCAACGTTATTCGCGATATTTATCAATCCAGTGATTTAAATTTATGGTTGGCTACCGATGAAGGTATCAGCTGCTATTATACACGTGAAGATTCTTTCGTCAATTACAATTATGCCGATGGCGTCGGTAAAGGCATTGTCAAAAAAATCCTTGAAGATCGCGAAGGCAATTTATGGTTTGCTACAGCCAGCGGTCTGAGTTATCGTAATCACGCTTCGCATATTTTTAAAACAATTACTACGCAAGATGGACTGCCATCGAATGTAACCTATTGCCTTTCTAAAGATTCATCCGGTCGAATCATTGTCGGTACTTTGGAAGGCGTTGCTTTTGTACAATTACTTCAGGATAATAAAATTGTCATATCAACGCTCACAACCAAAAATGGATTAGTCGATAATCGTATCGAGGCTTTATGTTTCGACAGCAAACAGCAACTATGGGTTGGAACGCCACTCGGTTTAAGCCGCGTTGAGAAAAATAGAATTTCAAATTACAGAATGGCGGACGGATTAGCTTATAATTCCGTGCGTTCGATCATCGAAGACAGCCGCGGTTACGTCTGGATTGCGACGGAAAGAGGCATCAGCAGGGCAAAGGTACAAGATGACCGCATCGTCTTTAAGAATTATGACGGACGTCACGGACTCGGCAGCGATCAATTTTATACCGTTATGGAAGATAAAGAAAATAATTTCTGGTTCGGCACGTTCTCTAATGGCGCAAGTAAATTGATCTCAGACGAATTAGTTTCGTTTACTCAATCCGAAGGTTTAGCCGGTGAGGCTATTATCACTCTTGCTAAAACCCGTCAAGGTGAAATTTTAGCGGGAACGAGCAATGGTTTATCAATCCTGAACGACCGTGTTGTTCGGTCGTATACGTCATCGGAAGAGCTCGGTGCTACGAACATCTGGGATATTGAAGTCGATTCTCTGGGTATTTTCTGGCTTGGCACTTATACCGGCCTCAAAGCGTTCATTCCAAAAAATTATCTAGCACAATATCCCAATTTACCTTCAGCCAAACAAACAACCGCATTGAACCTCATTTCTCATTCTGAAAGTATACAGGATTTTTTTTCAATCAATCTTTCCAATTATCCCTCTTTAGCCGGTAATTGGATACCGGACATTTTGGTAGACTCCCGGGAACGTATCTGGTTTGTCAGTATGGATAAAGGCGTGGGGTATATCCGGTTGAAAACTGACGGCAACCTTGATGTAAAATTATTTACAACGCTTGACGGTTTGATCAATAACAACGGCTGGTGCGTGTATGAAGATGCAAAACGACGTATCTGGGTTGGCATGATCGGCGGAGGTCTCGCGTTATTCAATGAAGCAACTCAACGATTCCACTGTTATACACGCTCGGACGGGCTGGCCGATGATCTGGCATTATCCTTATGCGAAGATAATGCGGGCAATTTGTGGATTGGAGGCGAACGTGGAGTCAGTATCCTGGAAATTGATAAAATCCCTCTGCTCGCATCCAATTTTAATATTCGTGACCTCGTGCGCCATTTTTCAAAAAAAGACGGCCTGTCGGACAATACCGTCAATGCTATTGAACGTGATCCGGATGGCACTCTGTGGATTGGTACTAATAACGGACTCAATCACGTAGACCCGGTAACCGGAAAAGTACTGAATATCTACACCAAAAAACGAGGGTTGATTGATAATGAAATCAGTACGCATAATTCATTGATGGTCACAGACAATCTGATATGGATTGGCACCAGTTCCGGCATTACACGTATGTCGACGCGCAGTTCTCAATTTAAATCAATTCAACCACCGGTCGTCTATTTAACACAGATGACGATCGAAGATAAATCGCAAAAACAAACAGAAATACTTTCGCGCAGGGATCTCGATCCCTTTCTTGCGTCCAATGACTCCTCTTTTCTCAGTCATTTGTTTTCCCCGGTACAGCAAGAAGTCCCTTACGAACAGAATAATATCACTTTTGAATTTGTAGGTTTATCATTCAAAGATGAAACCGATGTCGTGTACCGTTACAGGTTAATTGGATTCGACAATGAGTGGTCTGCGCCCAGCCGTGAAAACAAAATTCGTTATACTAATTTGAATAATGGACGTTACGCCTTCGAAGTCATGGCGCAAAACGGATTCGGCGTTTGGAACGAAAAACCGCTGTCAGTTCATTTTACAATTCTTACCCCATTTTGGAAAAGCTGGTGGTTCGTTATATTTATTTTAATGTTTATCGGTTTCAGCGTTTACACCGTTTATCGCTTTCGTATCAGTCTAGTGCATGAGCGTACCGCAGAACTGGAACAAAAAGTAATTTACCGTACCAAAGAGCTAATCAAAGAAAAAGAAAACGTTGAACGGATTTTGAACGAACTCAAAGAAACTCAGATGCATCTGATCCATTCTGAGAAAATGGCTTCACTGGGCCAATTGGTTGCAGGCGTGGCCCATGAGATCAATAATCCGATCGCGTATGTGAAAGCAAATGTCTCCTTACTCGAAAGAAAAGTTGATGACGTGCGGAGAATGTTTCATGCTTTCACCGATATTTTTGATTTTTACGAATTGCTTAAGCATAACGGGGACCCGAAACATTCCGACCTTGCTAAAAAACTCGAAGAAATCGACCGTTTGATTGACGAAACCAAATTTGAAAAATTCCTGAATGAGCTTCCCGACATTGTTTCAGAAATGCGGGACGGCGTTGAGCGAACTCAAAAAATCGTCGAAGATCTCCGGAATTTTTCACGACTCGATGAATCCAATTATAAAGAAGTATCCATCAATGACAGTATCGAAAGCACTCTGAATATTTTGAAAAACGAATACAAAACGCGTGTCAATATTCACCGTGATTATGGAAAACTTCCGCCGATTTACTGTAACCCGGGACACATCAATCAAGTGTTACTTAATTTATTGACCAACGCTTTCCAGGCTATTCAAAATCAGGGCGACGTCTGGATCAAAACAATCGCCGGTACGAATAATATTCTCATCACCATTCGCGACAATGGCGTTGGAATACCAAGAGAAATTCAAAGTAAAGTCTTCGATCCGTTTTTTACAACCAAACCGGTCGGTAAAGGAACCGGACTCGGTTTGTCCATTTCGCTTAAGATTATTGAAAATCATAAAGGTACGATTTTCTTTGAAAGCTCGTCCAGTAAAGGTACTGAATTTAAGATTACACTCCCGCTACGAAAAATCGTTAACGCCTAGCGGCAATTTAACTTGCCTAATGAAATTCCTTTTATTATCTTTGGCCAAGTTCTTAGTACCTCTTTCAGCCAATCATAAATTTGTCTGCTTAATAATTAAATAATTTTCATCTCGATTCAGCCGGGATAAAACTATAAGGCTTAAAATTCAAGGAGCTGCCATGGTAAAGAAAGCCTCCCTTCATTACGATGACAAGACGATGGATTTCCCCATCATCTCGGGCACCGAAAACGAACAAGCAGTTGATATTTCCAAATTACGGTCGGAAACAGGATTGATCACAATGGATCACGGCTACGGTAATACCGGAGCCTGCTCCAGTGCCATCACATTTCTCGACGGAGAAAAAGGTATCCTGCGGTATCGTGGTTATTCCATTCAGGACTTGTGTGAACATTCCAATTTTACCGAAGTAAGTTATTTACTCCTTCATGGAGAATTACCGACACAAACGCAATTGGATTCATTCAAACGCAACATTACGCGCCACACGATGTTGCACGAATCTTTACGCAGCTTGTATGATGCTTATCCCCGCGATGCGCATCCTATGGCATTGTTATCGGCGGTTGTATGTTCACTCTCGACGTTTTATCAGGACTCCATCGATCCGATCAATCATGAACATGTCAATTTGTCGATTTTCAGATTGCTTGGTAAAATTCCTACTATTGCGGCGTATTCTTATAAAAAATCGATTGGGCAACCGTTTATTTACCCCAATAACTCTCTTAGTTATTGTGCAAATTTTCTGAATATGATGTTCGCCGTACCGGCCGAACCGTACGAAGTGGATCCCGAAATCGAAAAAGCACTTGACCTGCTCTTTATTCTTCATGCAGACCATGAACAAAACTGTTCGACATCCACCGTACGTCTCGTCGGGAGCAGCCATGCCAATTTATTTGCTGCTATCTCGGCCGGCATTTGTGCGTTATGGGGACCTTTGCATGGAGGCGCCAATCAGGAAGTACTTGAAATGCTCAAACATATTCATGAAGACGGCGGCAATGTTAAAAAATATGTCGACATGGCCAAAGATAAAAATTCCAATTATCGCCTCATGGGATTCGGTCATCGCGTATATAAAAATTTCGACCCTCGTGCCACCATTATTAAAAAGACTTGTGACAAAGTTTTAAATAAGCTCGGAATCCATGATCCACTGCTTGATATTGCTCATCAGTTGGAAGAAGTAGCGTTGAAAGATCCGTATTTTATCGAGAAAAAATTATATCCGAACGTGGATTTTTATAGCGGCATTATTTACAAAGCCATGGGATTCCCGGTTGAAATGTTTACCGTGCTGTTCGCCATCGGACGTATGCCGGGTTGGATAGCGCAATGGAAAGAAATGATGGAATCCAAAGATACACGCATCGGCCGACCGCGCCAGATCTATACGGGATATAACGAACGTAAATATGCATTGATCTCCAAACGCGGTTAACAAATTCCGATTTGCAGAAGGTAGAATCGCTATTATTTTACTGATTAACTTTTATGACCATAAACCCCGAACCAAGTTCGGGGTTTTATTTTAAAACGGAGATCTTTTGAGAATTGTTGCTCAACGCGTCAGTCACGCCAGCGTTTCGGTCGATGGACAGATCGTCGGTCAGATTGGAATGGGTTTGGTCCTGCTCATCGGATTTCGGGAAGGTGACACGGAAGAAGAACTGGCATTTTGGGCCGATAAATGCGTACACCTTCGCATATTCAACGATCCAGATGAAAAAATGAATCTATCCTTACTTGACGTCGGGGGAGAAATTCTTGCTGTCTCGCAATTTACAGTTTATGGAGATGCACGAAAGGGACGACGGCCAAGTTTCATTGATGCAGCAAAGCCGGAAATTGCAGAACCTTTGTATGTGCAATTTATTGAACTACTTCGTCAAAAAGGCATCCACGTTGCAACAGGAATTTTCGGTGCACTGATGGAAGTGGAAATTCACAACTCGGGCCCCGTAACGGTTATCCTCGAAAAATAATATGCGCGATCACTTTAAAATTATTTTCCTGTTATTAATCTTCACTGGAATGCTTTATTCCCAGGAATCGCGCGCCGATAGCCTCATCATTTTTCCCGATACATCTAAAACGGATTCCTCGGCGGCAATAAAAGCCTTGCAGGATACCGCCAGCGGAGGCGTCGATACGCTCATTTTTTATGGCGCTGATACAACCGAAGGTACGTTGGATAATTCAACGGTCATTCTCAAAAATAACGCATGGGTCAAATACCGTGGCATGGAAATTCGTGCCGCGCGCATCACTATGATTCAGCCTCAACGTCTTATGATCGCCGAAGCCGTACCCGATTCTGTCGATTCACTCGGAACTGTCATTACTTATAAAGGAGTTCCGGAATTTAGTGAAAATGGCGAAGCATTTCGCGGTAATAAAATGGAATATAATTTTGATACACGCCGCGGCCGGGTGATCATGGGCGAAACCAAGCTACAGGATGGATTTTACTACGGACAAAATATTCGAAAGATCGGTGATAATACTTTGTACGTCCAAAATGGACGTTTTACCACATGTGAGGCACACGATCCGCATTTTTATTTTCAAACTAAAGAAATGAAAATGATCGTGAAAGACAAAGTCGTTGCCAAACCGATTATTTTGCATATCCATGAAGTGCCGATTTTCGCCATTCCATTCGGAGTATTTCCCAATCGATCAGGTCGCGCATCCGGGATCACACCACCCTCATACAATGAAACGCCACGCGAAGGAAAGCAGGTACGAAATTTTGGATATTACTGGGCTCCCAACGATTACTTTGACGCGCTGTTACAAGTGGATTTTCTTGACAAAGCAGGCTTTCTTGTTCATGGAGGCTCGCGCTATGCCAAACGATACGAGTACACCGGCAGTTTTCAATTTTCGCGATCGTCTTTGAGTTACATTACGGGTGAAAAAACGAATTTATGGAGCGTCGACATCACACATAACCACACGCTTTCAGAACGATCCAATTTAAATGCTGATATCCATTACGTCAGTAGCAAAAATTTTTATCAATTTACAAGCATCAACCCAGATCAGATTCTCAATCGCCAAATCCGGACCAACGTTAGCTACAACACAACTTTCGACTGGGGCAGTCTTTCAGCAAATCTTTCGCAATCTAAAAACCTGGATAACGGTCAGCGCGAACTTACATTTCCCAATATTTCAATTACCAAATCGTCGGCAGCCATTTTTCCAAAAAATGAAAAAGACAAAAATAAACCCGATGAATGGTATCAGTCAATCCGCTACAGTTATAGTTCCAATGCGCTACGGAGAGAAACTCAAGCCAATGACAGTGCAGTAGTGTTGAGCGCTGTGGGAATGAATCATACGGCCGGTATCAGCGCACCGTTTAAAATTTTAAAATATTTTAATCTTACGCCCAGTGTCAATTTCCAGGAAACATGGCTTGACAGGCGTTCGGAAAATTTCCGGTACACAGCAGACAATAAAGCCGTATCCGATACAGTCCGTGGTTTTTTTGCGCGTCACACCTTCAATGCCAGTGTATCGTTTTCGACCAAAGTGTACGGTGTAATGAATCCCCACTTGTTCGGATTAGAAACCTTCCGGCACGTCATGACTCCGAGTGTGAGCCTGACTTATCAACCCGATTTTTCTTCGAAACAATGGGGATATTATGAAACCGCCAGAGATACGGCCGGAAAAAAAATAAAATACGATCGCTATAGCGGCAATATACTTTTCGGTGGAACGCCTCAAGGAAGGTCTTTATCATTAGGCGCTAATCTTGGCAATGTTTTTCAAGCTAAATATCTTACGAGCTCATCGGATTCAACAAAAAACAAAGAGCCCGTTGAAAAGAAAATTGATCTGTTGAATTGGAATAGCAGTATCAGTTATAATTTCGAAGCGCCGGAATTCAAACTCTCGCTCTTGAGTTCGTCATTTACGTTAAGCAATGATCTCGCAAAACGCGTCAGCTTGACACTTAATGTAACGCATGATTTTTATCGCTTTGACCGTACTCTCAATCGTCGTGTGAACGATCTTGTTAAAATTCCCAGATTAGTCAATGCATCTTTGACATCAGGTTTTGCTCTCGGTGGTGGCGATCAATCTAAACCACAGGTTGAACCTCAGGAAAATAATTTGCCGGTTTACAATCAACGATTACCGGTCACAAATACACTGCCGGTTGATGTGCCCTGGAGTGCCCGATTCGACCTCAACTACGATATTAACAAGAGTAATCCGAGTAATGTGACGAAAACGTTTGGTATGAATATGAGCGGGAGTATTAAAATATCGCAGAACTGGCAGGCCAGTTATTCTGCCCGTCTGGATATTTTGAAGAAAGATTTGATCAGCCAGACTTTTTCATTTTCGAGGGATTTGCATTGCTGGGAAATGCGATTTGATTGGACGCCGAACGGACCGGCCGCAGGTTATTTTTTCATCGTTCAAATAAAATCTCCTACTCTGCGCGATATCAAATTACAGAGAACCGATTACGGCAGCCGGATTTTTAATTAATTATTTTAAATACTCTTTTAAATAATAACCGGTATAGGAACGTTCGTTTTGAATAATTTCTTCAGGCGTTCCCATTGCAATCACCTCTCCGCCTTTATCGCCGCCTTCCGGCCCTAAATCGATAATATAATCAGCACATTTGATCACATCGAGATTATGTTCGATAACAAGAATCGAATTACCACTGTCAAGAAGCTTATTAAAACTGATCAATAATTTGTTTATGTCTTCAAAATGTAATCCGGTCGTTGGTTCGTCTAAAATATACAACGTATGTTCTTCCTTGCGATCAGCCATATGCGCAGCAAGTTTCACACGCTGAGCTTCACCGCCAGAAAGTGTGTTAGCCGACTGCCCTAATTTTAAATACCCGAGCCCAACATCGTCTAGTACTTGCAGTTTAGCTACAATTTTTGGAAACGCCTTAAAGAATTCAATGGTTTCTGTAACCGTCATGTTCAGCACATCAAAAATATTTTTCTCATGATAATGTACCTCCAGAACTTCTTTTTTATAGCGCTGACCTTTACATTCTTCACAGACTAAAGCGACGTCAGCCAGAAATTGCATTTCAACCAGAATTTCGCCGGCTCCTTCACATTCTTCACAACGTCCGCCGGGTACATTGAATGAAAAAGTTCCGGATTTGTATCCTCGTAATTTGGACATTGGTACATTGGCAAACACGTCACGGATCGCATCAAAAACTTTAATGTAGGATGCAGGATTACTTCTTGGAGTTCGTCCAATCGGATGCTGATCGACCATTTCAACGGCACGGATATTTTTAATGCCTTTGATATCCTGATGGCGACCGACTTTACCTGACCACATTCCCAGTTTACGCATGGCACCGGCATATAAAACGTCATGCACCAGTGTTGATTTACCAGAACCGCTAACACCTGTAATACACACAAACATTCCCAGCGGAATTTTGGCATCTACTTGTTTTAAATTATTTTCAGCAGCGCCGATGATTTGAATTGATTGACCATTTCCTTTACGGCGTTTGGAAGGTACTATGATGCCTTTTTTTCCTGAAAGATATAATCCTGTAAGTGATTGCTGATCTTTTATGATTTGTTTAATATTTCCTTGGCTGACAATTTCTCCGCCGTGCACACCCGCTCGCGGTCCCATATCGATAATTTGATCGCATTGACGCATCATATCGCGATCATGCTCCACAACAACCACTGTATTGCCGATGTTGCGCAGGTTTTGCAAAATGCGAATCAATTTATCATTGTCGCGTGAATGTAGACCGATGCTGGGTTCGTCCAGAATATACAACGATCCCACCAAAGACGATCCTAGCGAAGTTGCCAAGCTGATTCGTTGCGCCTCACCGCCGGAAAGAGTGCCGGCCATACGGCTGCACGTTAGATAACCCAATCCAACATTTTTGAGATAAGTCAGCCGTTTATTGATTTCTTCCAAAGCGCGGCGCCCGATCTCAACATCCATCTCTGACAATTTCAAATTCGAAAAAAAACTATGGGCTTCCAAGATGGTCATGTTATGAACATCATGAATCGTACGACCATCTATTTTTACAAAATTGGCATCCGGTCTTAAGCGAGAACCGCTGCAATCGGAACACGTTACGTAGCCGCGATATTTACTAAGAAGCACGCGAACGTGCATTTTGTATGTTTTTGTATCCAACCAACCAAAAAATTCTTTAATACCATCAAATCCGCTGCCGCCATTCAAAACTTTTTGAAATTGTTCTTTCGTTAAATCTTTAATGGGCACGTCGAGCGGGATATTATTTTTTTTTGCATTTTTTTCCAAACGCTCTTGAAAATCCGCATACCCATCCGTTGTCCAAGGTTTGATGGCGCCTTGTTTCAACGTTTTGGCTCTGTCCGGTATGACCAGATCCATATCGATTTCAATTTTATTGCCAAAACCCTGGCAATGCGAACATGCACCGTACGGATTATTGAACGAAAACAGACGCGGCTCGGGCTCGATAAATATTCGTCCGCATTGATTACATTCAAATTTATTTGAAAAATTCAGATCGGCGCCGTCCAGCAAACGAATAACAATTCGTCCGTCACCGCCATTAAATGCCGTCTCGACAGAATCCGCCAATCGCGAGCGATTTTCTTCGTTCACAACAAGTCGATCGACGAGAATTTCCATCTTTTTCGATTTTAGAATTTTCTTTACGGCAGCGGCATCGTCAAATGTCTGAATTTCATCATCGATAATGACACGATTAAAGCCTCTTTCACGAAACTCCAAAATTTTCTTTTCATCGACGGACGATTGAAATAAGACATAGAGCTTGGTTCCCTCCGGATAAGCCATGATCGTCTGAACAATACCGGACACAGTGTCTTTCCTGACTAAGATATTACAATCAGGACAAAAAGTTTTTCCTATGCGCGCAAATAACAATCGAAAGTAATCGTAAATTTCCGTCACTGTTCCGACTGTCGATCTCGGATTTTTGGCTAATGTTCGCTGCTCGATAGCTAACGCCGGGCTAATGCCTTTAATGTGATCGACATCGGGTTTATCCATACGCTCCAGAAACTGACGCGCATACGTCGATAACGATTCGACGTACCGTCGCTGACCCTCTGCATACAATGTATCAAAGGCCAGTGAAGATTTGCCGGAACCGCTGACACCGGTAATGACCACTAATTTGTTCCGCGGGATATTCACGTTAACGTTCTTGAGATTGTGAACGCGAGCTCCGCGAATTTCGATAAACTCTTCCATGTTTAATCTGTTATGAATTGAAGAAGCCGAGCAATATAAATCAATAATAGAAAAAAGTCAGGAAATTTTTTATAAGGCCGGAGAATTTGAGTTAATTGGCAGAATTAGTTAATCCTTTAATTCCATAAGGACTGTCGAGCAGTATTTGTTTGACTTGTTCCAGGGTAACATTTTTAACATCGTTTCCATTCCGAATCACAGTATGATTATTTCCATAAGGACCAATATGGCGGTCGTCTTTCGGGCCGAAAATCGCAAACGTTGGCACCTTTACCGCTGTGGCTAAATGCATGATACCGGAATCGTTGGTGACAAAAAAGGAACATTTTTTAATAACGGCAGCCGTTTCTTTTAAAGTACATTTTCCGGCAACGACGACTGGAATCGAGACCATCTGAGATTTTATTTTTTGAACATCGGACATTTCATCTTTGCCGCCAACGATGATCACTTGAACACCTATTTCTTTTTGAAGCCAATCGGCAAGTTGGGCATAACGTTCTGTTGGCCATCTTTTAAACGATGCCGATGGATTGCACCCAGGATGAAAGCCGACCGTTGCTTTACTTTTATTGAAGTTTGACTCCGATAATTTTTTTTCAGCACTCACCGTATTTTGTTCCTGAAGATATATTTCTGGGAAATGATTCCCGAATTTTGTAGAAACATTTAAACGACTTAACAAATCACCATTGCACTTAATCCGGTGACGCCCTTCGGGTATATCGGCTATTTGATGAAACAAAAAATCGTAATTGCGAAAACCATGGTGAGGCGAACGGTGTTTGATGAGCAGCGGAATATTTGCAAAATAAGGAACGAGTATCTGAAGAATCGTATTACTCGGAATTAAACCAATATAGGCATCGTACCGCTCATAGCGTAATTGCCGTATAAGTTTTATCGATTGCCAACCCCGCTCCAACAAGAAAATTTTTCGGATTCCCGGATGACTCTCAAGAATTTCCGCTGTAGGACCGCTGCATAAGACATCAATCATGGCATTTGGAAAAGCTTCATTGAGCGCTCTCAAAAAAGGTATCGCCATCAGTGCATCACCAATGCCGGAAGAGACCTGAATTAAGAAAGTACGTTTAGTAATAACGAGTAGATGTTTCCGGGAAAAAATGTGATAAAGTTTAATTACAAAATAGAGAAGAAGTTTAAACATACGTTACATTTTTTTATAGTATGTATCGTACCATACACTAAGAAAAAGGAGGGACCAGATCCTGGGCGCATGATTCTTCGAAGTCAATGTATGTTCAGCAATCATTTTTTCAATGATATCCGTTCTGAATTGCTCTTTGATAAATTCATTGCCTAATATAGTATGCGATGCATATTCCATTAGCGATGCGTCGCCTTTGAACCAATCCTTCATAGGCAGTGAAAACCCTCTTTTCCTCCGGTAAAGTACCTCTGTCGGTAAATATTTTTCAGTAATTTTTTTCAATAAATATTTAGTTTCTCCATTTTTCATACGAATGCGCGCCGGCGTTCTGGCTACGAGTTCTATCAACTTATGATCCAGCAACGGTACTCTGACTTCGATAGAATGGGCCATGCTGGCTCGGTCCACTTTAGTGAGATTATTTTCAGGTAAATACGTATGGATATCAATATTCTGCATATTGGATAGAAAATCACGACCATGATCATAATATTCATCAAACCAACTGTTTCGATACGGAACTTGCTGCCGCACTAAGCTCTGAATCTGATCGTCTTTAAAAATATTGACTGATCCATAATAACGCTGAAGCGGATGCTGGCTTTGATGCTGAATAAAATTTTTCCCGACAAACCAAGCAGGAGCAATCCGTGCTGCTTTGACGGTTAAGGCTTTCATGTGCTTCAAAAGTTCGGATGTTTGACTCCACTGTGAAAAATATTCTAATGTATCGATATATCGTTTATATCCGCCGAAAATTTCATCGCCACCATCGCCAGAAAGCGCAACCGTTACATTCTCCCGAATTACTTTTGAAATGTAGTAAGTTGGAACCGCTGAACTGTCGGCAAAAGGCTCATCATAATGCCAGACCAGCTTGGGCAAGAGTTCACGTATATCCTCAGGAATGACGTTTTTTTCAAAATGTTCCGAATGCAGCCGATCGGCAACTTGCTGCGCAAATGGTCTTTCATCAAAACCTTCTTCATTCAGGCCAATGGTAAAGGTTTTTAAATTCGGAGTATGTTTTGCCATAAAAGCCGAAACCGTACTGGAATCTACACCTCCACTTAGAAAAGCGCCTATGGGAACATCGCTAATCATGTGTTGTTTCACAGTTTCGGACAAACAGCCTTCAATTTCTTCCAGCCACCTTGTCTCACTTTGATTATCATCAATTGAAAAACTGAAATTCCAATAAGGCTTTAATTCCGGGCTACCACGATTCAAATCAATTCTCAAATAATGGGCTGGAGGAAGTTTGTGAATAGTTTGATAAATAGAACGCGGCTGCGGAACGTATCCGAATTGCAAATATTCCAGCAACGCTGAATGATTTAAATGCCGGTCAATAGATGTATCTTGTAAAATTGCTTTTATCTCCGATCCGAATAAAAACTTTTTATCATCACAGTAATAGTAAAAGGGTTTAATGCCTATCCTGTCTCTGGCGGCAAAAATTATTTGGTTTGCAGCATCCCACAAAACGAAGGCAAACATGCCTCTAAATTCGTGTAAACAATTTTCCTTCCACTCTTGATAAGCGTGAATAATGACTTCGGTATCGCTTTTTGTGCGGAATACATGCCCTAATTTTTGAAGCTTATCCCTGACCTCTTTGAAATTATACATTTCGCCGTTATAAATAATCACAATGTTGCCATCATCGCTGAACATTGGCTGATCGCCTGTTGATAAATCGATGATACTCAAACGGCGGTGGGCCAAGCCGACATAGTCTTTAACGTAAAAGCTATCTCCGTCAGGTCCCCGATGAGCCAGCGATCGCGCCATATTCAAAACCAACGAGCGATCAACCGGTTGCCTGTTAATATGTATGATACCTGCTATGCCGCACATAGGTTAATCATTCCAATAATTCAAATATATTTTTTTAAATTCTTGTTGAAACCGACTGATTGAAAATTTTTCAGTGACAATTTTAGCGGCGCGATTGCCAATGTGTTTTCCAAATTGGGGATTTTGGCGTAGGCGCATCGCAATTTGAGCAATTTCATCAGGATGATCAATAATAAACCCAATCTCATGATCACTGCCAATGATCTCTACGGGTCCACCGCTATCATTGAAAACAATAACCGGCTTCTCTAAAAACATCGCTTCAATGACCGCAACGCCAAATGCTTCATTGTCCGATGGAAGCACAAAAAGATCAAGTGCCGATACGATTTGATCGACATCTTCACGAAAACCTGTAAAAAAAACTCTATCGGCTATGCCATGATCACGAACAAATTGTTTGAATTTATTTTCGAGATTTTGATCTCCACCTCCAACTATAATCATTTTAAATTGATCATCTTGTTGCAGTGAAAGAAATCCTTCCAGCAATCTGTCGATTCTCTTTCGTAAATCGAATCGACACACCGTCCCAATTAAAAAGTCATTATCTCTAAATTTAAATTCACGGCGAAATAATGAGTGCTCATGTTTCTTGGGAAGAATATCAACACCATTGTAAATCACTTTAATTTTGGAAAATGGAACACCATAATATCGATTAGCCGAAGATGCTGTATACCGGCTATTGACCACGACCTTATCACAAAAATAACGTAAGAACATACTAAAGTAATAACGTTTAATAATACGATAAACCGATCTTGAGTTTGGCATCGTCTTATTTTGAGAAAGTCCTTGCGATGCAATTTTCTCACTATTTTTGCGGCGAATTTTCTTGGACAACGCTTGTATAAAAATCTTGAATACATCCCGATATTTTTTCGTGGTCAGCAAATAAACACCTGACAATCGATATAAAATCGGCCTGCCCGATAAGACAGCGCACAAAAATAAAAACCAATCCACAAAATGAAAAACCAAAATATCGTATGTTTCAAAGCTGCGAATAATGTTGCTGGCTATCCGGAATGAGACGTCACTTTTTACATCAACTCCTAGCGCACTGATCTTGCTACAAAACGGCCCTTCCGGATATTTAAAAAAGACCGCCGGCTCAATAGCGTCATCTTTATTTTCCAAATTTACTAATTGAAATAACATTTTCTCGCGGCCACCGATATTGCCGTTGCTGGTAATGTGAAGTACTTTTAAAGGCATTATTTTTCGACCTGCTTGAAAAATTTTGGAACTTCATTTAGTGTTATAAAACGAGCATTGAGTGATTGTACATATTCGATTGTTTTTTGAATCCGTTCGACGAGCCTTTGTACTTCAGCGTCGGTTTGAGCATAAGGACTGCAGCCAGCAGCTATTTCATTACTATGAAACATCATGTTTATAAAAACATTTTCACCGTCACAATGATGTGCAATATATTCGTCAATAATTTCAATCATTTTCTTCTCAGAAAGCGAGCTGGGTCTTAAACTGAAAGTTTTTACTTTATCCTTGCCAAATAGCTTATATGCAACTCCCGTCATGAACTGAGAATTGGAAATCATTGATCCAAAAGCTGCAGGGAGATTGAGAAAAAATTTTGAACTGACAGTTAGCGGGACTTCCAATATCCGTTTTGTCTTTTGTTCAAATTTCCTAACAAATGGATAGTAAGGTTTGATAGGATAGTAGTAGCGATTTAGCGTAAATTGAATTGTTTTATTAATCGAAAAAGGATAAAGACTTGAATCCACTTTATATCCTAATTGATCCAAGATAGCAAGAGTATTATTACCCATCCCGAAGCGCCCGGCTCTGAATGAATCTGGACGATATCCAAAATTTTTTTCAAAAAGCAGTGTTAGGTTTTCTATTTTAGCAAATTCTATTTCTCTGGTGTAATCGGCCTGAAATTCATCGGTCGATTTTGTCGTAAAGTTGGAAAACGGTTCAATATATTCGCCATGTAAATGCGTGCCTAACTCAAAATCACCTTGTAATTTTTTAAATATAGATGCAGGTTCATCGTTGGCAATTATCTCCGGGCTCAATAAATACGTTGGTTTAACGCCAAATCTGTTAAATAGCGGTTGAAGAACATCAACGACTCCGTGAGTGATGTTTCTGAAAGTAAAGGGATAGCGTACGGACCAATCGCTGGATTTATCACATTCGGTGTCAATGGTGATTAGAAAATATTTTTGTTTCATGACACTTGATCCCAAAAGATTTTTAAAACACTCCTGAATTGATAAACTGACAGTGCAATCAGAAGTACGGCAATTGGCCATGTCGAGTTTTTTTCTGGAAATTTCTTTTTTAATCCATGGCCAATTGCAATCACTCCATTAACAATATAAATAACCCATATCCAATGATATATTGCAATTGTTCTGTACAAAACAAAAAAAAGTACGTAGATCAATACTGGAAACAGTAAACTCACTGTAAAAATATTTTCTTTTAAGGTAAAATTGAAAAATCCGATCCCGAAACACAGCAACCCGAGTAGAGAAAAAGAATTCCAGTACACTTCAAACAATCGCTTAAAATTGTGAGGTAATCTCGCTATCAAGTCTTGCGAACTTTCCTTCATATACTCTACAATCCCTTTTGATAAAGTGGGATTATTCAACGTCTGTGCTATAATTTTATAACGTTGTTCTTCGGATTCAATGCCTGATTGATAAGGGCTTTGCAATTCGCCCATGGTCAAATTCACAAAAGTTTTTCCTGAAACTTGCCAGTAACCCGTATTCTCTTTAAGAAAAAAAATATACGGAAAAATAAGAATCAGAGTGATTATTGGAATAATTAACTGTTGTAAAATTGGACGATGATAAAAAAACCAAACGAAAAGTATGGCGCCGATGACAATTCCTTCTGGCCTTATGTAGTATAAAAATCCCCATAAAAGTGCAAACTTAATCGACAAAGATAAATTGGATGTACCAGAGTTTTTCAGGACTAACAAGACAATCCAAAGAAATATTGCCGTGAACAACGACTCGCTGTAACCGTTGGTTGCATTGACTAATACATTCGAATTCATTGAGTAGATAACAACTGACGCGAATGCCCATACATCATTTTTAAAAAAACGCTGACATATAAGAAAAAAAAGAACAACACTAAGAAAAAAAGAAAAGACGCATACGATTTTGCCGTTCATTTCAGGGTTGGAAACAATCCAATTAAAACCGCCAATTAAGAATGGAAATCCGGGAGGAAGGATGACATCAGCAACATAGCGATACTGAATACCTTCACCTCTAAATAAACTCACTGCAATTTGTGAATATTCGTATGGATCTTTGGAATTAGGCTTTTGGATAAGCAACAACAGCGCAACCACGATTGCCTGAAATGCCAAAAAAACAATGGCGCTTTTATTTAATTTTTTTTGCAGCAATTAAAAGATACGCTCCCGTCTTTGCAGACCACAAAAATTTCGTGCTTAGAAACTCAAGCCACCATAATTGATCGGGTAGTCGTTTTCGAATTCTTTTAGGAAGATTGAATAGCCCTCTTTTTTTTACGATTTGGTAACCTGATTCCTCAAGCAATTCTCTACAATCTGTTTCAGTAAAAGCAAATCGATACAAACCCGTTCCTTTATGATTAAATTCTTCTTGCGGTTGAGGCGGCGAAATCCAACCGCCATATCGATAAACGCATATAACCAGTTGCCCGCCTGGTTTCAACGCTTTACAGATATTTTTTAACACTTGAATTTTCTTTTCCCGCGACGGGATATGCTGCAATACTTCAATTGAAATAGCTTTATCGAATAATTCATTTCCAAATTCCACACTACTCAGATCTGAAACAATTGTAGCTACATTGGTAATTTGTTTCTTTGTTAATTCTTGATTTAAAATATCGATGCTTCGTCCAGAGAAATCTACCGATATCAATTTCTTGACATGCTGGGCTAAAGCAAGAGTATAAATGCCTGTGCCACAGCCGGCATCGATGATAGCTTCACTTTTTCGCGGTGATAAAAATGAAATAATAGCAGCAATCTGCGCTTTATAGCCTACTGAACCTCGGGTCCTTTTAAAGGAATCTTCATACGAAACAGCTTGTTCGTCTCTCAAGGCTATTTCACGAATTTGATCAAGATCTGGATCCATGAAATGAACTTATTAATTTTTGATACATATTGTTACTTTTAAATCTTAGCTTATAGGTTAAACGGTTTTTTTCAGTCCATTTTCGTTTAAAATCTGCATCCCCCCTCATAAAATTGAATTCGTTGACTTCAGGATTTTCAAATGCTTCTTTGATCCACATAAAAAGTAAAATTTTTCCAGGTGATAATTCTGCAAAATCAGGATCAAAACCTACATTCCATGAATATCGGACTGCATTGATCCGAAATCCGAACATGTATGCAATTATTTTGTCATTAAGCAATAATGCACAATAATCTAGTATATTTTCTTTTTTAGTCCACAACATGGTGTTAAATACAAAATTTTGCGTCCCAGTTTCCTGATAAAAACTATTTCGTTTTAACATGTCTTGACGTTTAATATGAATTCGTTTGATCTCGTCAAAAAAACTTTCAAATGAAATAGCTTCATTAAATCTAAATTCAAAGCTACCTGATCTTCTCAACTTGTTGATACGTCTATTCACATCCGAGGTTATATCTTTACCTTTGGTAGCTATAAAGTCCTGCCAATTACCCTTAGTTTCAATGAACAAATTCAAAGTTTGAGTGAGAGTCATCGAAGCTTTAGAATTAAGAAGGTTTGTCAAAATTGGCAGGTTAAGGGAAGATTCAGGAATAAGATCAAACCTAATTTCTTCCCACCCGTAATGATGTTTAAACAAATACTTTAAAAACGAATCAATTATTCTTAATCTGGTTTCATATGGGCAATGATGCGGAATCACAAAATCAGCGTAATCAACCATGCCGTGGCCAATAAAAACCATGTAGCGATATGGAAATATTTTTTTACGCATTCGAACTTCAAGCATCAACGGTAAAACGCCTATGATAGAATCACCTTCATAAGCAACCAGAATTTTAAATTGATATTGGTTTTTCAAATCCTGAGAATAAACAGTCTCGATCCAATTTTTTATCCAAAAAAAATTATAATGAACGTATAAATCGCTTTGTATTTCTGAGATCGCCGATTTCCAAAACAAGTCGAGACCGATGATATCTTCAAATCGTGTGTGGCATACTACTTTCATTCTATCGGCAACCTCTCCATTTCAATTCTTTTTTTTAGTAACAACGCGTCAATGAAAAATTTGACACCCCAATTCGGATAGGCAAATTGCTCGTAAAAAACATCATAAATTTTACTACTTCCTTTTAAGCCTCCGCGGATGTCTAGATTAGGATGGGTTGTGTCATGCATACGCTTGAGCCCGCGAATAAGATCACGGGCAAAAAAATAATATTGTTCTCTTTTAGAGAATTCATAAAGGCGTAACGCCACGATTGCAATCTCCGCATCGCCACACAGGCAAGAAGACTGTACAAATTTATTGAAATAGTTATTAAAATTACCCCAGCTTGAGTTTAAAGTAGCTGGTAAAAATTTTAACGAATAAAATATTTTCATCATCCCTGAAACGGCCGCTTCAACGGCATGAACGTATTTCAAATTATTGAGAACAATTCCAACTTCCACCAACCCCCGAAGAACATAGGCAATTAAATGCGTGTGAGGATCACGATCACCATTCATCGATGCGTTCAGAAAATAGCCATTGGCCAATTGGTATTGAAGGCTCCATTCAATATTCTTGATACACGATTGTAAATATTTTTCTTCGCCGCTTATTTGAAATATCCTGAATAATGAATATGCCGTTTTAGTATGATAAGTAAAAATATCTGATTTGTAGATAAAATTAAATTTCCGCCAAGAACCGTCAGGCTCCTGAACATTTACCAGCCAGTCACCGGCTTTTTTAGCAGAAATTAAATATTTTTCATCATTAGTATGCTTAAAAGCAGCATTTAAGCCAAAAATCGCCAAGGCTGTATTAATGACGCGCGGCTCAGATTCATACACATAATTTTTGTGAAAAGCTCCGGAAGATAATTGATTCCGAACCAGCCAATCAGAAACCTTAATTGCAGTGGAATAATACACATTATGGCGATTATCCATATTGAATAGTGTCTCAGCTGCGTCGCCCGCACATCCAACATGGGAATAACGCCAACCATTTGAAAAATAATATCCACGCGAAAGTCCGCCATCAGGAGCTTTTTTTTGAGCACGAAACAACCATTGAGCACCCGCATTAACATGAATGTCGTCTGACAGTTCTATTTGGTGCCTATTGAAATAATCCGACATTACTAACCTAGCGTGATCGACCTTGTACAGCTTATTTTTTAGAAAACCGTTTATTAATGGAATTGGGATTGTCATCGTTTTTTTAATTTAAAAAATTTAGCTTTGAGCTTGTCGATAATTAATTGATCAGCGCTGTCAAAGCCTAAAAAGCGGAGTATTAAAATATACATGCAACCATACACCATTCCCATTATTGCGAGAAAAATTAAAACACTAAAAAAGCTGTAATCGTGTAAATAGAACGAATCAATGATTATTACAGTTATAAGTGCTCCCAAGCATGCAACAAGAGGTTTGGTTTGGTTTCTTGAGAAAGGAGCGATTTGGTATAAAATCCAAACTTGAGAAACTCTGATGATATTGATCAGTAAAACACTGAATGAATGAGCAATTGCAGCACCGATAATTCCATATTTTGGAATAAAAAAGTAATAAAGAGCAATATTGATAACAGCAACAATAATTGAATTCATAAAATTAAGATAAGCGCGGCCTGTTGCAAGGATTAAAGTACCTGCCATCCCCAAATAGTCTGCAATTAAGTTGCCTGCGCCGATTATTATCGCCACGGTTACGCCGCCAGAAAATTCACGGCCGAATAAACTTAAAATTGATTGTGCAAAATAAATTATGAAAGCACATATAGGAATACTCATGGTTATAGTCCATTTTGTTGCGACTTTGTAAAGGCTCGCCAATTCCTGCATTTTATTTTGAGAGTATAATTGACCGCACATGGGTCCAAAAATTTGTATAATAGAATAACTCGGCATGTACACTAAACGTAGTAAATTTTGGGCAACGCTGTACAAGCCTAAAACCGGTAAAAAACCAAAATAACCCAACAGAACAACATCCAATTGAAAAGTATATTTGTTAAGTATTGAATCTAAAAAAAGCGCGCCGGAGAATTTTGAAATTTTCGAATACTCGATATGAGGCTTTTCTGAAAAATCACGCAGCCATGGATTTTTTTTTATTAAAAAAAATAAACTAAGTAGGCAAATTGTTAAATCCTGTAAAAGATTAGCGCTTAATGCGCCCATTACTTCAAAACCAAAAAACAAAAAAAGAGCCAATGAGACTAGTTTAATAAGCGGACCAGCTATATCAGTGCCAATAACTCTGTATTTAATAAGTTGAAGTCCGTTTAATGAGGAATTAAATGTTTGATAAATATTGGTCAACAAAATACTGACTGCATAAAATTGAAACGCAGCAATTATTACAGTATCTAATTTTAGATTTTCTTCATTTTTTCGACCAATAAGATTAGCAATTGCCTCTGGAAACAGATTGATACTGATGACTGCGATAAGACTAATTAAAGAAACTGTAGTTAAGGTAAGTAATATCGATCCTTTAATTTTGTTATTTTCCGTCCGTCCAAAATAAATTGGGATGAGTCGTAAATTGGCTCCCACGATGCCCACGGTACAAAGACCCGCTAGAATATTGATCCATCCTTGGACAAGGCTATAAATTCCGTAGTCTTGCGCACCCAACATTCGGGTAGTGAGCAAACTTGAGAGTGGGAGGAAAAAAAAATTTAAATAACCACCGGCTCCGGCCCAGATAGAGTTTTGGGCTAATTTAGAAATATGCTGTTGATTGGATTCCTTCACCAGTTTGCATTCCGTTGTTTGTACCATTCAATAAAATTTTGAATTCCGATTTTAATAGATGTGCCTGGAGAATATGATATCAAACTTTCGGCTTTTCTAATATCTGCAAACGTTTTTTCTACATCGCCAGCCTGCATAGGAAGCCAATTGATTTTCGCTTTTTTTTCTATGGCCAACTCAATGAAGGAAACTAAATCAATAAGTGATGTCGTTTCAGATTCTCCCAAATTTATAATTTCATAGCCACGCAAATTGTAAACACAACCTAAAATCCCCTGAATGATATCATCAATGTATGTATAGTCCCGATAAGTCTTCCCGTCGCCAAAAACATTAATAGGTTCACCTTTATCAATATTTCTGGTAAAATAATGAATCGCCATCTCCGGTCTTTGGCGTGGTCCGTATACTGTAAAAAAACGCAAACAAAATGTTTCTATCTGGAAAAGATGATGATAGGTATACGCCAGGATCTCGCATGCCTTTTTAGTGGCCGCATAAGGAGAAATGGCATTGTCAACGTTATCAGTTTCTGAATATGGAATTTTTTTATTATTACCATAGACCGAGGACGATGAGGCCAAGATAAGCTTTTTTATCGAATGCTTCCGTATGGCTTCGAGCAAATTGGTCGTTCCTTCAATATTGACCTTTTGATAAATTTGCGGATTAGCAATCGATGGCCTGACTCCCGCTTTTGCAGCAAGGTGAATGACCATATCAAAAGATTTTAGAGAAAAAAGATGCTCAAGGGCGGCAGAATCAAGAATATCTATCTTGACCAATTCAAAAGTAGAATAATGAAGGCAGTTCTGAATATTAAGCTGTTTAATGGAAGGATCATAAAAATCGTCAAAATTATCTAAACAAGTAATTTGATGACTCTCTTTGAGCAAAGCTTCGCATAGATGTGAGCCAATAAAACCAGCGCCTCCAGTTACCAAAATTCGCATAAACTATATTTTTATGTTTTCTTTAGACGCGTCTTTAACAGTATAATAACTATCATAAGCGTATCGATAATAGCTCCTGCGTTCGCCGGAATAATCATTAAAAACGATACCTATTATGTTAGCGCGAACATTTTTAAGAGCCGAGATGGCATTTTGTAGATTTTGTTTTTCGGTCATTCCATATTTTACAACTAATAGAACGCCGTCGACCCTCGATGACAATATGATCGAATCTGTAAGCAGTAGAATGGGAGGAGTATCGTATATGACCAAATCAAATTTCTTTTCCAATTCGTTCATCAGTAAACTCATTCTCATCGATGAGAAAATTTCAGAATGATTAATCGCATTAGCGCCAATAGTCAATACATTCAGATTTTTTATGGCCGTATTCTGAATAGTTCGATCCAGATCGACATTATCCAAAACACTGTCGGCTAGCCCGGGTGATTCGTTTACCTCGAAAAGCAAATGATGTTTAGGTTTGCGCAAATCGGTATCGACAAGGCAAACTTTATGTCCCATGTCGGCAAAAGAGATCGCTAGATTAACGGCTGTTGTTGTTTTGCCTTCACTCGGCCCGGAACTACCTATCAGAATGGACCGAAGAGGAGTATCGATATTAGCAAATTGAATGTTAGTTCGAAGCGTTCGGTAACTTTCCGAGACAAAGGAACGGGAGTTTAATTGCGATATCATTGCTTTTTTACGAATGATATTCTTGTCTTCATTTTCTACATTAACACGTTTTTTAAACTTTAAACGATCCACGATCGCCGCCGATTCACCATTCGAGCCAGGCACATCGCTGATTTCAATCGGAGGAATAATGCCAATCACCGGCAAATTAGTGATGGAGTTGATGTGTTCATTATTTTTAATGGTTGTATCGAGGTAATCCATACCGAAAGCGAGTGCAACTCCGATCAGCAACCCTAAAACCGAACCGATAAAAATGTTGGTAAAAACTTTACGATATATTGCTTCCGGTGGTTGTGCAGGATCGATGATTTTGAGATTTCCGGTAATTCCAAAAAATTGTATCGAAAAATTTTCTTTTTGCTTGATCAGTGAATTTAATGTCTCTTCATATACTTGTTTCGATCGGTTAAGCCGTTTGATGTCAATCGCGTCTTCGAGAAGATTAGGATTTCTTAATTCAAAATTTCGAATTAAACCGGCATACAATCTGGCTTGTCCTTTCAGAATGAACAATTCTATCTCTTCGTCATTTTTCTTAGCAAAAACATTTTTCCAAATTTCATTCATATCGCCGGAAACGATATTACCATCCGTACTGTATGTCGATAACAACTGAACGTACTGTTCGCGAAACGTCGTTATCTGTTCATTGATCTTTTTAATTTCCTGATTATCATCCGATGCTGAAGCTCCCAATTTCTGAAATAATTCCGCTTTTTTAGCTTGTAATTCTTCGATCTGATTTTTTAAACGTAATTCAGCTTGTGAATCCTTTTCAGGACGAACGGCTTTGCCTGTGATGCGACTTTGAATAGAATCAAGTTGTGACTCAAGTGCACTTAGATTGGATTGCCGGATCTGAATTTGAGTTTCTAATTCCGCCAATTTTTCACGCATCAAAATAATTTTATTGAGAGGGCCTTCATCGTTTTTGGAAATTAAATCAGTTCGCTTTTCAAGTTCTTGTATGGCTAACTCGGTTTTTTCCAAATTACTTTTGGTTATCTCAATTTGTTCTTCGATAAATTTAATACCGCTTTGCAATCCTTCACGATCAATTTCGGCAGAACGCAATTTTAACAGCACCGTCGCTACTTCAACCATTTTCTGAACGAGAAATGAATCGATTGAAATAGCCGAGATTTCGACAAATTGAGAAGCTTCTTTGTAGGGACGCAAACTTATCTGTGATGACGAAACGGATAAGAGAGCGTTTTGTACATACGATTCGTCACGAAACTTCCTAAGCTCTATCCCGAGTTCATCGCGGAATCTTTTGTTGAACAAATCTGTTGTCATAATCACATCGTAATAGCCAGCATCAATCGGCTTTAATCCGCTGTTTTTGCCTAGAATGTCTAAAACAGGATTATTCGTCGAATTATCAAAATACAAAATTGACGATGATCGATACAATGTCGGTTTTGAAAGAGAGTAATACGACACCACAATTGTGAATGTCAAAAAAACAAATAACACTACAAATTTGTGGCGCAAAATCGTCCCAATAATCGCTTGAGTATCGATGCCTTGTTTAACTTGAATATCTTGCATAAAAAGCCTTAATTGAAAAACTTTTATTTTGTCACTTGTATATACAAAAAAATTGCTGATAAAATAGATACGGTATATCCGAGATACTGAAAAAAAGTTTTGATTGTAAATTTTCTTGCAGGAACAAATACAATATCGCCCGGCTCCAAAAATGGTACTTGTCCGCCTTTTGCTTTTAAAACGGCTTCTATATCGACAATCTGCTCAGTCTGCGCGGCACCGATTCTTCGGATGAGACGGATGTTACGCAACGAAGCTTCATCGGAAGGTCCTCCCGCTAAAAAAACAACATCAACCAAATTGGCCCCCGGAAATAATTCATAATTACCTGGTTTTCTCACTGCACCGAGCACATTAACAAAAACAGCGCCATAAATTGAAGGAACAAATATGATATCACCATTTCGTAATGAAGGCAATCGATCAATGTCGCCTGTTTCGACAATAATATTTTCCACTTCGACGGTGATTTCTTCACGGAAACCCGTATCAGGATTAATACGAATGAGCTTTGTGTTATTAAGATCACTCCGATTGGTTGCTCCTCCCGCAACGGTCAACGCTCCCTGAATCGTATTGTTTGGCGGCATTTTATGCGCACCCGGATTAGTAACTTGGCCCAATACGACCACTTCAATCGTTTCGTCTTGAGCAAAAGAAATAATGACTTCCGCCCGTCCGCCGATGTACTGCGATAAACGAACAGACAAAATATTAGTTATTTGTTCGATCGTCAATCCATCAACAATCACATCCTTCATGAACGGATATTTCAATGTTCCATCTTGTTCAACTCTGACGACCTTTGGCAATTCATCATGGCCGTACACAGTGATCAAGAGTTGATCGCCTGTTCTGATTCTACGCTCCGTCTTCTGAAAGCCGCCGTTCTTTAGTGTGTCCTTGATGGCTTGCTCCTGAGAAAAAATAATATGACATGGGGAAATGATCAACAACAGATACAATATTCGAATCATATTCACTTTCAATTTTGTAATTAAATAGTAACCGACGTCTTCTCTAGACGAGTAGTTTCTTCATCGCCTGTACCTGACAAAGCTTGTTTTAATTTCAAATTACTGCGAAGAAAATAAATAAAACCAATTCCGGTAATCGAAATATAATTCAATGCATGTATGATAATCGCAAAACCCAGCGCTTTTTCCTTATCAACGCCAAACAATAACAAACTCTGTTTAGCAATTTCATGAAAAGTACCGACATAGCCCGGCGCCGCTGGAATCATAATGGCAAAGCATGTAAAAACCATGAATACTCCGGCTTCAAATGTTCCCAACCCATCGGCTTGTAAATTCATGCAATAAAACATCATGAGTGTCGATACAGTAAACGTGGCCCAAATTAAAAAAGTAATTAACGTAATCCATGCATAATTTTTAAAATCGTGAAGGAATCGGACGCCCGTCAAAAATGACGACAAAAAGTGATGGCTGCTTATAGCCAATTTTTTTGAAAAAACACCAACCAGGTTATTGAATATTCGCAATGTCGTCTCAGTACGGCTGATCATCAATCCCAAAATGACCGTGACCGCAATGGCTATGACGGTTACCAAAATTCCGCCATTTTTAACCCATTCCGGAAAAGGATAAAAGAATGTCAATGCACCAAAAATAATCAAAAGTGATATAACATCAATGATCCGTTCCACGACAATGATGCCCATTGAAGCGGAAAATGACATGCCGTCGCTTTTCTTTAATGCATATCCTCTCATTAACTCACCCAGCCGAAACGGCAACACATTATTCACCATAAAACCGATCATGACCGACGCAAAATAATTCTTAACCGTGACGTGCTGAATAGGAAGCGTCATATAATGAAGTCTGGACGCACGAAGCCAGCAACTGAATAAATTAAGCAACAATCCGATTATCGCATACGAAAAAACTATTCCCTTAAAAGAATGCGATAATTCTGTAAAGTCAATACCACGTAATGCCAGCCAAACAAACACGGCACTAATGGCGATATTGAATACCAACCACAGTTTTTTTTTCAACTAATTTTTCCTCACCGGAGATCAATAATATCCATGCTGGATTCCGCTTTGAAAGCAAATAGCTTTGGGTCAAGCGCGTGATCGAGTTCTATATTGGTAAATTCGTAAGAAATCGTATTGCCTTCCAAATCCTGGTATTCAACTTTTTCAGTAATCCATGAATCGGACGGGATCCAGACTTTCATGCTCTGAACAAAATCGTCTTTGTCTTTCGGATTCATTTTTAAAACATAAACTGGACGGTTTTTGATCGTTTCGGTCTGGATAACTTCTGCTACAAATTTGTCAAGATACTCGAAAAGCAAATAACGCGGCATAAAAAGACTTTTGGTTTTTTTCTTCAGATTGTCGATAATCAGTTGATTATTGACTTCCGAATATTGCCAAACCGTTTCGCCATCGGTAATGTTCAATTGCTGTCCGAGTTCGTATCGAATATTATTCTCTTTTTTAAAGTAAAGCTTTCCCTGTAAACTTTGATTTTTACCGGTCAGCTTCCATTTGAAATGATAATCGAATGCTATCGAAAAGCTTTTGATTTTTTTATAACGATCCTGAGCCTTTTGAATAATCTCTTTGGCTTCCTGCCCTAAAACTTTTGAATGCAAACCGAAAATTAACAACAAACAGATCAGACGATAATACACAGTTAACTCCTTTATTAGCGCCGTATTATACAAATTAAAGCGCATTCAGACAATAAAATTATCAAACGCGATACATCGGAATTTGATCTTCCGTGATCAGCACTTGCCGTGCTTTGCCTCCGTCTTGTGCCGTGACGATACCCATTCTTTCCAATTGATCCACAATGCGCGCGGCCCGTGCATAACCGATACTCAGACGACGTTGAAGCAATGAGGCCGAACCCTGATTATGCTTCACGACAATTTCCAATGCTTCATTATATAACGCATCGAATGCTCCGGCTTCCATCTCACCGTTCACATCTTCCTTTGGCTCTTCACGCATGACGAAATCACGTCTGGGAAATGCCGGCATTTTACCGATGAAGTCAACGATTTGTTCTGTTTCCTGGGTAGACGTAAACGCATTCTGAATACGGATCGGCATATGACCCGGCGGCAAGTACAACATATCGCCTTTGCCAAGCAAAAGTTCCGCTCCACCCATGTCAAGAATGGTACGGGAATCTATTTTACTCCGAACCTGATACGCAATCCGCGCGGGAAAATTAGCTTTGATCAGACCGGTTAAAACATCCACCGACGGCCGTTGCGTCGCCACAATCAGGTGAATGCCGACCGCACGTGCCATTTGGGCCAGTCGGGTAATATACGTTTCGACTTCACGCGCTGCCGTCATCATCAGGTCGGCCAATTCGTCGATGATCGCTACAATATATTCTAATTTATAATGATCGAATTTTTCATCCGAAGGTAATTTACCTTCTGACCACCGGCGATTGTAGTCTTCCAAATTTCTCACATTGGCGTGCGCTAATTTTTCGTACCGGGATTCCATTTCCTCCACTAACGCTTTCAGCATCAACTTGGCATTTTCCGGTTTAGTGATCACATCTTCGATGATTTCATTATTCTGATTGCGCAAACAAATCAAATGATGATTGCGTAAATTCCGATACAAAGCCAACTCAACTTTTTTTGGATCGATCATCACAAATTTAACTTCAGACGGATCGAATTGATACAATAGACTTGTAATCATGGAGTTGACGCCGACACTTTTACCGGAGCCGGTCGTTCCTGCAATCAAAAGGTGCGGCATTTTGGCAAGATCTTCGAAATGAATAGCGCCATCAATGGTCTTGCCAAGCGCTAACCCGAGTCGATATTTTTGTTTGGCTTGTTTGAACGAACGATCTTCGAACAAGCTCCTGATCAATACGGGTGTTGCCCTTGGTTTCGGAATTTCAACCTGGATCGTCCCTTTATCCGTTCGTGGAACAATACGAACCGACTTAACTTTCATGGCCATCGCCAGTTCGTCTTCCAAGCCTGTGATTTTTGAAATTTTTAATCCCGACGGAAGCGCCAACTGATAAATAGCCAAAACGGGTCCGCCATATTCCGTCGATGTTACCCGCGTATCAATTCCAAATTCAGAAAGCGTCGTGATAATTTGATTAATCTTTCCATCAAGCTCCCGAATATCTTCTTCCGACAACTTTTCCATTTCTTTCGTAACTTCCAGCAGATCCAGAGAAGGATAACGATACTTGTTACGAGCGGCTTGATTACCTTTATCGTAATCGATTGGCTCAGCCGCAGGTTTGGATTTTGATTTAACGGGTTCTAATGAAACTTCTTTCGGAATATCCGGATCGTCTAACATATTACGTTTTTCTTTTCCGGAGAATAACGTATTCATTTCGTCGATCAACGGCTTTTCTTCTTTCAGAATTTTTTTGATCTGATCGGATGTATTTTCTTCCTTTGTTTCGGCTTTTTCAGTACTTGATTTCTTTACCGATGTGGATTCGACTTTGATTTCATCCGGTTTCTCATCGAGATCAACGGATGCGTGCTCTTGGTCAAAAACATTGCGGGCAAGGTTCTTAAAGTCGGTATCATTAAGCGCCAATGGCTGTTCAATAGGTTGTTCGTCATTTTTCTGATCATCATTGGCTTGCGATGCATTATCTGCAGAGTCCGTTGTAACAGATTTCTCTTCCGATTGATTGTCTTTTTCAAGAAACTCAATTGGCGGTACAACAAATTGCTTATCGACACGACCGATAACTTTCAAATCATTAATCAGGCCGGTATCCAATCCCGAATCGAAATTGCTAACCTGTTTCTTGGGCAAATCCACTTGTTTTTCATTAGTAGTATCAATTTTTTCTGAAATTTCCTGTACCGGACTGGTCTTGATGTCCGAAGGTTCGGTTTTTTTCTGTACAGTCAGCGTTGGTTCATCAACAGCTTTGATTTCGTCGGATTCTGAAACCGTCTGGTTTTGAGCCTGAGCTTCTTTAGTTTGCAAATAAACGGGTACTAACGGTGTATCTGAATTACCGTCATCAATATGGTCTTTTTCAGTTTCGGCCTGCGCGTTATCGTATAATTGCCTCTGGCGATGACGAAACCGGACAAATAAATCAGCCGTTTTACGAAATACTGATTTTACCAGATTGACGGCAGCTGGCGCCAGATCGGCAATGCTGACTCTCGTCACAAGTATTAACCATAACAATGAAAAAATCACCCACAGCGTGATGCTTCCAAAACCGCCAAGCCATTCGTACAATTTTTGCGAAAGCATCCCGCCCAGAAGCCCACTTAATTCCCAGTTAGCCTGATGACCCACCGCAAACGGCAAAGCCGTCCACACCGATACCAAAACCATCAGCGTCAAAATATAAAAGGCAAACCGATTGGCGTGAAGTATACTTTTGTGAGTTAAGATCAACCAGCCGTAAACAAAAAATAAAATCGGAAAAGCAATAAAAGCATATCCGAAAGAATACGTCACCACATAGTACGAGACGAACGCACCGACCAGTCCCAGCATGTTGGACAATCGATCCGTACGCCACAAGTCCATGATCGTATCCGGCTGCTCCAGCGGGCGATGCGTCACAACGGCCAGCATCATCAATACACACAACGCCATCGTTAAAATCCCAAGAATCTCTTCTTTGAGTTTCGTACTAAGATTCAGGCCTTTAGGCGGCGGCGGTTTTTGCGGTGTTTTAGCCGTAGTTTTTTTGGAAATATTTTTCTTCTTTGAATTCATGTACTTTTATTCAAAAAAATGGATGACAGCAGATTGATCTGCTGTCATCGGATCGTTTCGTTTTTTTGTATGTTAATCTTTGCTTGGATCGCCGTTGTAGAAAGGGGTCGGAATAACTTTGGCGGATAATTCACGGCCGCGCGCATTGACGGTAAGCGTTGTGCCGTTTTCAGCATACGGCGTTTCCACATAAGCCATCGCAATTGCCTTTTGTAACGATGGTGAAAAAGTTCCGCTGGTTACGTGCCCGATTTTCTTTCCGTCTTTCATGACATCATATCCGTGCCGCGCCGGTACTTTGCCTTCGACTTCAATGCCGATCAATTTCCGTTTAAGACCTGCGGCTTTGGCTTTGGCCATCACGTCTTTGCCAAGAAAATCGCCTTTATTTAATTTAGTAATCCAGCCTAATCCGGCTTCCAACGGGTGGGTCGTCTCATCAATGTCATTGCCATATAAACAATATTTCATTTCTAATCGCAAGGTATCGCGTGCGCCAAGCCCTGCAAGTCCGATATTAAATTTTTCACCTGCACGCATCACGGCCTTCCAGATCTGATCGGCATATTTTTCATTGAAATACAATTCGTATCCACGTTCGCCGGTGTAACCGGTTCTGGAAATGGTCATGGATACACCGTCGAGTTCGCCTTCGGCAAACCAATAAAATTTTATTGCCGGAACGTTCACTTTCGTCAAAGACTGAATCACAGCCTGGGCATTCGGGCCTTGAACGGCCAGTAAAGCAATGCGATCGCTGGCATTTTCCAGTTTGACGTCTTTTGGGCAATTTGATTTTAGCCAGTTAAAATCTTTTTCCATATTGGATGCATTCACCACAAGCATGAATTTATCGGGATAACGGTAGACAATCAGATCGTCGACAATTCCGCCATCCGGTTTACACATAGCGGAATATTGAGCCTGATATACGGCTAGTTTTGAAACGTCGTTGACCGTCACTTTTTGAAGGAAATCTAACGCGCCGTCGCCGGTCACATAAAATTCGCCCATATGTGACACGTCAAAAACGCCGACATTCGTACGCACGCGCTGATGTTCGACAATATCACCGTCGTATCGGATCGGCATCCAGTAGCCGGCAAACTCCGCCATCTTAGCTCCCGCCGCGACATGCTTATCATAAAACGGAGTTCTCTTGGTAGTTGTATTTGAGTCTGACACTGTAATCTCTCCTAGAATTTTTAGTACATAAGCTTTTAACGGTTCTGATCCTTTTACAGCTTATTAATAGCTTTATCAATTCGCTCAATTGCTTTCGCAATATTTTCAATCGAATTGGCATATGAGAATCTTAAATAACCTTGCCCGAAATCGCCAAACGCCGTGCCTGACAACGCCGCGACGCCTGCTTCGTTCAGCAAATAATCTCCCAATTTTCGTGAATCCATTCCTGTTTTCGTGATATTGGGAAATACATAAAAAGCGCCTAAAGGTTTTTTGCATGAGAAACCTTTGATCTTATTCAATCCGTCGACCATAAAATCACGCCGGCGTTGGAATTCGGCGAGCATTTTATCGACTGAATCCTGCGGACCTTTCAGGGCCTCAACGCATGCGCGTTGGACAAAACTGTTTGTACACGAATTGCTGTTCGTCATCAGTTTCGTTACCATCGCTGCCAATTCTTTATTCATCACGCCATAGCCTGCGCGCCAGCCCGTCATGGAATACGTTTTTGAAAAACCATCCAAAATGATTGTACGCTCCTTCATTCCCGGCAGTGATGCAATGCTGTGATGCTGATGGCCGTAAAGAATCCGGCTGTAAATTTCATCCGACATCACATAACAGTTATACTGTTTGACCAAATCTGCAATTTCACGAATATCCTGCTCACTCAAAACACCGCCTGTCGGATTAGCCGGGGAATTGATAATTACCATTTTGGTTTTTGAATTGATTTTCGATTTCAGCTCATTGATATCGAAACGAAAATCTTTGTCTTCGCTGATTTTCAACGGCACCGCTTTGGCGCCGACAAAATTGATCATCGATTCGTAAATCGGAAATCCAGGATTGGGATAAATCACTTCATCGCCTTCCTGTGCGAGCGCGAGAATCGGAAAGAAAATAATCGGTTTACCGCCGGGCGTCACCACGACTTCATCCGGCGATACGTCGATATGGCGCATGGAGCCGATATACTGGGCAATGGCTTGCCGAAGTTCCGGTAATCCGGCCGCCGGGCCGTAATGCGTCCATCCTTCACGCAATGCTTTAATCGCCGCTTCAGTAATATTCGACGGTGTATCGAAATCCGGTTCCCCGATTTCCAAATGAATAATTTCTTTACCCTGCGCTTCGAGAGCCTTTGCTTTGACCAAAACTTCAAATGCCGTTTCCGTACCCAACCGGCTCATCGCTTTGGCAGGTGCAACTGAAAATGGTGTCATGAATTTTCTCCCAATCGTGAGTGTTGCCGTATCATTTTAAGCGCCTAAGTTTAAGTTTTTTTTGAAAGACAATCAAGTAAAAAGGCCTTGCGGGCGGTGAAAATACAGCACTTGGCAGCTTGTATTTGGCAAAATTTCGAAGTAAATTTATCCGCCATCTTGGGGCAGAAAGGAGACCCGCCCATGACCCCAAAAATCCTCGTACTTGATGATGACCCTGAAATGTTGTCCTTGATAAACCTATACCTGAAAGGTGGCCGTTTTCAAGTTCTGTTGTCCGGCGATCCGCACGACGCTTTCTCCGTCATACAAAAAGAAAAACCCGAATTAGTCATTTGCGATCTGACCATGCAGGGCATTGACGGATGCACGTTCCATCATGAAGTCAGGCAAATGAAAGACATGCCATTCACTGCATTCCTGTTTATCCCGTCAGTGGATAACGACATGGTTGACCACATGAATTATGAAATCGGCGCAGACGAGTGTTTAGAATTACCTATTGACAAAAACCATTTGCTTGAACGCGTCGAACACATTATTCGCGAAGCAACTGCAATTCGTCAACACGTCATTCGCACGCATTGACAAAAAAATCGGCAGAAATTATTAACTTCTGCCGATTAATTTTTAAAAGTAGATCCCAATGAAAAACCGGTTAAGCTGATTCTTCTTCAGCTACTGGAACGTATATTTTTGCTCCGGCTTTTTTGAATTCCTCCGCTTTTTCCTTCAAGCCAATTTCAATCGCTTTGCTTTCTTCAATTTTCAAAGAATCCGCATAATCCCGCACGTCTTGTGTAATTTTCATCGAACAGAAATGCGGGCCGCACATACTGCAGAAATGGGCGACTTTGGCATTGTCCGAAGGCAGCGTTTCGTCGTGAAATTCCCGCGCCGTGTCGGGATCAAGCGAAAGATTGAACTGATCTTCCCAGCGGAATTCGAACCGCGCCTTGCTGAGCGCGTTATCGCGGATTTGTGCGCCGGGATGGCCTTTGGCCAGATCGGCGGCGTGCGCGGCAATTTTATAAGCAATGACGCCTTCTTTCACATCATCTCTGTCCGGCAAACCAAGATGTTCTTTGGGAGTCACGTAACACAGCATCGCACATCCGTACCATCCGATCATGGCCGCACCGATCGCCGACGTGATGTGATCATATCCGGGCGCAATGTCCGTAGTCAACGGCCCCAACGTATAAAACGGGGCCTCACCGCAAACTTCCAGTTGTTTCGTCATATTCACTTGAATCATGTGCATCGGAATATGTCCCGGTCCTTCAATCATCGTTTGCACATCGTGTTTCCACGCAATATTGGTTAGTTCTCCCAATGTTTCCAGTTCGGCAAATTGCGCTTCATCGTTGGCATCGGCAATCGATCCCGGTCGCAAACCGTCGCCAAGACTGAACGACACGTCGTACGCTTTCATGATTTCACAAATGTCTTCAAAATGCGTATAAAGAAAATTTTCTTTATGATGAGCCAAACACCATTTCGCTAAAATTGAACCGCCTCGGGAAACAATACCCGTTACACGTTTTGCAGTCAGCGGAATGTACGCCAAGCGTACTCCGGCGTGAATGGTAAAATAATCGACGCCTTGTTCTGCCTGTTCGATCAGCGTATCACGGAAGATCTCCCACGTAAGATCTTCCGCTTTGCCATTCACTTTCTCCAATGCCTGATAGATCGGAACCGTTCCGATCGGTACCGGCGAGTTGCGTAAAATCCATTCGCGCGTTTCATGAATATTTTTACCGGTCGATAAATCCATAACCGTATCGGCGCCCCAGCGAATCGCCCAGATCATTTTTTCAACTTCCTCTTCGATGCTCGAAGCCACAGCCGAATTACCGATATTAGCATTGATTTTCACGAGGAAATTCCTCCCGATGATCATCGGCTCGCTTTCCGGGTGATTGATATTGGCCGGAATGATCGCCCGGCCGCGCGCTACCTCATCCCTGACAAATTCCGGAGTAATGGTTGGAGGAATGCTCGCGCCGAAATGTTCGCCGGGATGCTGCGTCGTAAATTCTTTCCACGCCGCCTCGCGTTCTTGATTTTCGCGAATGGCAATGTATTCCATTTCCGGCGTCACAATGCCTTGTTTAGCGTAAAACATCTGCGTAACGTTGGCTCCCTTCTTGGCACGTTGAGCTTTGTGGCGACGTTGAAAACGGATTGAATTCAACGAAGAATCATTTTCACGTAACCGCCCGTATTCCGAAGTAATTTGCGGCAATTCATCAATTTGTCCCCGCGAACGAATCCAATCTAGACGCAAGGGCTGAAGCCCTGCATAAATATCGATCTTCACGTTCGGATCGGTATAGGGCCCGCTCGTATCGTATACAACAACCGATTGTCCGTGACCATTTTTTTCTTCGTGCGAAAAGCCGTCGCTGATGCTGATCTCGCGCATCGCCACTTGAATCGCATGCCGTTGACCGGACACATATATTTTTTTGGACGCAACAAAAGGCGTCGTAGTAATCTTGCTGTCTTTATTCGGAACAGCCGATACTTGTTTTGACATACTTGGCTCCTTATAAAATGACCGCATTAAACGGTTGGAATTTATTCAAATAAAAAAACCGTCTCCTGGAAATGAGGAAACGGTTTAAAATTTACATTTTCGTTTCCCTACGCCGGTATTATCTCGGGTCAGGTTCAAAGGGTATAATCTCAGTCTCCTAAAGGAAACAACCCCTAACGATTCAATCCTATTGTCGAAGAACGCGATCTAATATATTTGAATGGATTTCCACACGCAAGATATATTTTGGAGCTGTGAACTATCAATCATGCTACATCAAGGCATTTACCATCAATGACAAACCTGTATTGCTTATGTCATTCAGTTTTATCACTTTTCAGAAGTTTCAGAATTCAATCCATTTTTTAATTTTTTCATCCTAAAAAAGGAATGTCCGCCATGAAGAAAATAATTTTTTTCATGATTGCGTTATCGCAATTTGTCATTGCCCAATCCGATTTGAAAATCAAAACCGTGGACGTTTTCAAAAACGGTTCCGCTTTTTACGTCGCCGAAGGATCGGTCAAGCTCAGTCAAGGCTCAGGAACCATCGGGCTCTTTCCGCAAGCGATGTTCGGCACGATCTGGTTAGCTTCAACCGAAAAAAATATAACCGTAGACGAAATCAAAGCTGTTAAAGAGAAAACGGCTGATAAACGCGAGGCCGCTAATTTTTTCGAGCTGCTAAAAGCCAACGTTGGAAAAAAAGTTGTCTGGCACACAGGTAACGATAAAGACGCTCCGATTAACGCGATTCTTTTGGCGGTTAACGGTTCCGACGACAAAACCATGATCACACTTAAAATCGGCAACCAAATCCAGGTTCTGCATGCATCGTGGTACACACATCGGGTCGAATTTCCTGAAAATTTTGCAACAACTTTTGATGACTCAACTTACAAAACCGTCTTAAAAATCAAGACCAACACGGTCAAAACGGAAGCTCCTTTTCAAATGATTTATTTCCAGAAAGGATTGGGATGGGTTCCATCGTACCGCGTCGATTTACTCGATGACAAAAATGCTCAACTGGTCCTATCGGCTTCGTTGATCAACGACACAGAAGACCTGGATAAAGTGAACCTTAATTTTGTCGTCGGATATCCTCATTTTTTATTTTCAAATGTCGAAGCTCCTTTGACAGCTAATCAATTTATTTCTAATTTTCTCCAAACGCTATCCCGGAACGAGAATGCACCGGCTCCTTACGGAGGTGCTTTCGCTAATATTGCAGCGCAGGAAATTTCTTATGGCAGTGGCGATAGTCGTGTGGATTTTGGTGATTTTGAAGCTCTGAAAGGCGAAGCCGAAGGCGATTTATTTTTTTACAATTTAAAAAATGTTTCTTTGAAAAAAGGCGAACGCGCGCAATACAATATTTTTTCGGCTACTGTACCCTACCGTCATATTTACGAAGTATCGGTCCCCAACGGGCTTAATCAAAACCAACAATATGATAACGCTAGTAAAGGACCGCATGAAGTGTGGCATTCGATCAAACTTGAGAACAAATCCAATTTTCCATGGACGACCGGCAGCGCTATGACCATGCAAAACGGGCGAGCGCTTGGTCAGGATATTTTGAAATATACGGCCATGAAATCATCTAATAATCTTAAAATCACCGTCGCGCCCGACATCCTGGTCGAAGACGACGAAAAAGAATTGTCACGTAAAGAAGACATCAAACGTAAAGACGGTTATGTATATGATCTCGTTTCGGTCAATGGCGAAATCACGATCAATAATTCTAAGAACGAAGATGTCACCGTCACGGTGTACCGTCCCATTACCGGTAAAATCCTTACCGCAAGCGATCAACCGAAAATCAAACAAATTGTCAAAATCGGCAGTGCGTTGAATCAGGAAAATTCCGTCACATGGGAAATACCGGTCAAAGCCGGTGAAACAAAACAATTGAAATACCAGTATGAAGTCTTTCTAAGGAACTACTAATAAATTTTTATTTCATTGCATGAACCCAACTATGAGCCGATGGCTGTTGATCACAGCCGTTTATGTGTACGCGTGTACACCTGCAAACCCTAAGACTGAACTGCCAAAAAGTTTTCACATTGTTGTACCCGATTCGCTGAATGAATTTAAGCAACGATTCCTCGAATCGGCCGCACGATGGCGTGATCGCAATGAATGGCCGTACCGTTTTTCCGATTCGGCCGAATTTAAAATCTATATTAACGATCTCTCCGTTTATCAGGCATCTTCCGTTCGACTCACAAAAGATTCAATTCATATTCAGAATGAATCGCTTATCCGTGAACCCTACACTCTTATCCATAAACTTCCCGGTTCGATACGAATTTTGACGGCCCGCGTTCGTCCATGGACCATATTGGACGCCATTCGGCAAATGATTGAAAACGATACCGGCTCCGATGAGATCGTCATGGTGCGTTCGCGTGAGCAGATCGTCTTCGCTGAACATCGCAATGGAAATATCTGGACTAATGACGTCAATCTTTTTGAAGAACGCCGCCATTATGAACAGGCGGCTTCCATCACCGGTGATGGAATTCAATTTCACGGCCAATCGATCCCATACGATCCTCATCGAGTTAAAGAAATCATTACAAAATATCCTGGAGTTTCTGTTCCATCCGTTTTTGTTTATGCCGATTATGAAACGAAAGCAAAAATGACCGGTAATATCATGGAATACTCGTACGATTTTGAAAAAAATCGAATCCATGTTGTTAATTCGAAGTTGGTCAAAAACCGATTCCCGGAACTATTATCCATATTTCTTGCTTATCAAACTTATGGTAATCGCTACCCCTGGCTGATTGAAGGTTTGGGCGTTTTTCATGCACAAACTTTTTTTGGTAAACCTTTGTCATGGTGGCAAGAACGCGAATCTTTACTTAATCTTATTACGCCATCCAAATTGCTTCGGGAAAAATCTCCGGACCAAAATCCATTTCTTTACACGTATTTATCTGAGTTGTTTTGGGAAAAGTTTTCGATGCAAGCTAAGAATGTTTTTTTAGATCCTGAGAAGTTTTTCAAAAATTTTAACCCGAGTTTCCCGGAGGTCAATACTCATTTTCCCGCTAAGCCCGATGTACCTTTCTTCAAAGGTCTTTGTTACGCACACACGAACGGAGTTGAATCGGGCTATATGTCTCAACGATCACGGCAATCATTAGAAGAAATCAAATCGCTCGGCGCCAATACCGTCTCCATAACGCCTTTCGGTTATTCGCACACCGAAACTTCTCCCGAAGTTTTTTTTGTACTCGACAATAATTGGGACGAAACTCTCGGAAGCCTGTATAAAGCGACGGAGGACGCACATGAAATAGGATTATCCGTTATGATGAAACCTCATATTTGGCTTGGCAATGGCGTCTGGTGTGGAAAAATCAAAGTCGAGGGTGATGATAATTTGAAAATTTGGGAAAATACGTTTACTCAGTTTGTGGTCTATCATGCGTTGATCGCCGAACTTACCGGCATGGAAAGTTTATGCATGTGTGTGGAATTGCCAAATATGTCGACCCATACAGCGATGTGGTTACGGATCATTCGTTATGCACGTACAGCTTACAAAGGATACTTGACGTACGGCGGCAATTGGTTTGACGAATACGATAAAATTCAATTCTGGGATCAGTTGGATTTTATAGGCGTTCAACATTATTTCCCATTAGCCGATGGACAAAGCTATTCCCAAGAAGACATTGAAAAACGTTTGAATGTACTGTCAGAACAATTTGATGCACTGTCCAAAAAATGGAACCGGAAAATTGTTCTGACCGAAGTCGGATTTCCGAGCATCGAATATGCGCTTCTCAGCCCTCACGAAGAAATTTTTTCTCAAACTGCTTCCGAAGACGTGCAGGCTTTGGGCTACGATCAGACAATGAAAGAATTTATGCAACAGTCGTGGGCGGGCGGATTATTCTGGTGGAAATGGGAAAGCGGGCGTTCGCCGCGGACCGGGGACAAATCTTTTCAATTAAAAGGTAAAAAAGCCGAGACCGTTCTCAAAAAATATTATCAAGCTCCTTGAGTCAAGCGTTGAGTGATTAACTCCTGGATGACGCCATCATCGCCATACGTACATATATAATTTTTCAATTCCTTCAATCCTGAATTCAAATAAGGACTTCCACAACTGATCAACAAATGCCGTTTGCTTGTAAAATTCAAATCGAGAATGTTTTGAACGGCGGCAGGAAAAGAAATGGCATTACGCCAGGCCATCGGCCGAAGATCGCTGATGACAATCAAAGAACGCCCTCGCAATTCAGGCATTTCATGTAATGGATCATCCAATACCGTTTCATAAATTTTAAAATTTAATTTCAACTCTGACCGCAATCGATTCAAACTATTAGGCGCCGATAAAATAAACCAAACATCGGTTGACGAATCAATCCCAAACCATGCGTCTTTCGAAATACTTGCCGAAAAAATTTTTTGCGCTTCTTTTTGATGAGCCTCGCATCCAACAATTGCCTGTGCCGCTTTGATATCAACTTGCCGATTTTTAATTAAATTCATCTTTGTTTTTGCGTTCCAAATTCGGCATACTGACTGATCGATACGATCTTCACTCAAACGGCCATCTAGCACGGCTTTTTCGATAATTTCAAAAGCACGTGTAGTATCTATGGGAATTAGTAACTGATCAATTCCTGCCTGAATAGCTCGAATCGCTGCTTCTTCCTCAGAATAATTTTCTTTGATCGCTCCCATCATTAAAGCGTCGGAAACCAATAATCCCTCATAACGCCATTCATCTCGAATAATCGATACCATTCGTTGCGATAAACTTGCAGGCCAATTTTCCTGATCAAGCGCCGGCGCCTGGATATGTCCGACCATGATCGCATCCACTCCCTGCTGCACCGCATGGTGAAATGGAAGCAATTCAAAATTGCGTAATCGTGATTCGGAATGATCGAGCCGAGGCAATGCAATATGAGAATCCGTAGTCGTATCGCCATGGCCCGGAAAATGTTTGGCCGTACTCAACATTCCATTTTCTTTCAACCCCCGAATATAGTCTGTGGAATATTGAATCACTTGATTGAGGTCGTGACCGAATGAGCGGATATTAATGATCGGATTATCCGGATTGTTATTCACGTCTATTACAGGTGCGTAATTCCAATGAATGCCTATGGCGCGTGATTCGATAGCTGTAATTGCGGCCGCAGTACGAATCGACGAAGCCATCGTCTGTTCAGCGTTGGCCAGACCCATAGCATACGGGAATGTTGTTGCTCCTCTTACTTGCTGTCCCAAACCGCGTTCAAGGTCAGCTGAAAACAGTAACGGATGCCGGCTGATTGATTGTACATGATTGAGTATATCGGCGATCGTATCTGATTCGCCGCCAAAAAGAATAAAACTGCCAATATGAAATTCGCGGATCAATTTCTCGGCATACGATAAATCATTACTGGGAAAATCAAGCCTCGGTACAATCAGTTGGCCGATTTTTTCTCGAAGAGATAAAGGAATCATATATTGTAATTACGTTGATTTTTAAATAAAACTAAAGTACATAATTTTCTTTAAAGCAATGAAGGCATCGTATATTTATACGACGGATCGGAGGGATTTTGTGAGAAATATGAGCCTACGTTTTATTCTTGTTGCGATGTTAATTTTGTCTTGCGAAGACAATAGCGGGTTTTCAGAAAGTTCCTCCCACTCCTACCGAACTCTTATTCGAATTGGTAAATTTGAAGGTCAAAATGGAAGTCACGTATCCGGTCAATTTGAAGTTTGGCGCATCGATAGTACCGGAATAGAATCGTTTGAAACGCTTAATGATTTTACGGTCGTTAATATTTCTGAGACTATTCAATTCTGGCTAACAGATCAAACCGGCTTTTCGCAACTATCAGCATCTTCGAATAAATTGATGATTGACAGCCTTGTCAGTAATACTTCTGGAAGCCATCAGTTCTCGATACCGGAAGGCCATAGTGTTTCTCTATATACCTATGCCGTATTGTTTGGATCAACCAGTCAGGAAAATCTTGGCGGCGCCAAAATTTTGCTACCCCCGCCGCCTTCGGACGTTGGTAAATTCTGACCGCAATTTTGCTAAGGTTTTGAAAATACATATTTCAAATTTTTGCATCTTCAATCAATTCCTGATACCGCTTCTCGTCCATGGCATAAATGGCCGATTCCAATTCCGTTTTCCATTTATTCACATTATCGTTCTGAATATTAATTTGTCGTAACACATTACGAAGTTCTGAGATTTCAGAAATGTCCAGCGTACGGAGTATTTCTAAATCTGTCGCGATCTCTTTCTTATCTTCAATGTTTAACGATATCTCATTGGATTCACCAAATGTTTTAGAGAACTCATCGCCCAATTGAACATGTTTCAATGGTAAAAGTAAAAAGAACTTTGAACCATGACCAACGACCGACTCAACGCCAATAGTCCCTTTATGGGCTTCTACAGCCATTTTGCAAAAAGTGAGTCCGAGACCGGTTGAGCGGACCCCACCTGAAGAAACGGCCTGCACCTGATTATACGGCTCAAAAATACTCCCCAATTTATCAGCCGGTATCCCGGGTCCTTCGTCTTCAATTGTAATATGAACCCGGTCCTCTGATTGTTCGGCTTTGACAATGATTTTTCCTCCGGGTGGCGTAAATTTAATAGCGTTCGTCAAAAGATTCACCACAACACGAAGGATGATTTCCTCGTCCGCTTCCAGTTTAAATTCAAATTGACCCCATTGCATTTCAATTTTGAGTCCTTTGTTCTTTCTCAAAAAATCAACGTCCTCAACCGCTCTTTCCAGCATTCTATTCAAAACGAATTGACTCGTATGCAATACAAACGCCGTTTCTTGAAATTTTTGAACATCCAAAATATTGAGCACCATTCTGAGCATGTGTCCGGCAATTTTTTTCGATGACTCAAGACGATGCATGAGCGATTCACCCGGAGAGTCAGACAAAAGAGCATTGAGCGGATTTTTCAGATCGTGGACGATCATGCTCATCATGCCTTGCTTAAATCTATCAAGTTCACGCAATTGAGCGTTGGCTTGACTCAATTCGGCAGTTCTTAAATTGACTTTCTCTTCAAGTATTCTGTTTTGTCTTAAAGACATCCTCAATCTTAAAAGTGGAACAGCTAAAATGATGAAAATGCCCAAACCGTAAAACGAAGATTGCGCCCACCACGTTTTCCACCATGGCGGTTTAATAACAAGGCGTAGCGAAGTTTCCGTCTTGCTCCATTCGCCTTCTCCGTTAGACGCTTTTATTTTGAATGTATATTCTCCGGGCGACACATTAGTATAGACAGCTTTTCGATGATCCGCGTTAGTATAGATCCACTCACGATCAAATCCCTCAAGCATGTACGCATACTGACTCTTTCCCTGCTGATAATAACTGATGGCTGCAAATTCGAACGCAAACAAATAATCGGTGTAATCGATTTCGGCTTCTTCAGCAAAAATGACTGATTTTTTAAGTACGGAAGTACGGGGTAAAACTGATTTGTTTAAAACAAGAAAATCCGTGATATAAACATGAGGTAAATTTTGATTTTGGCTCATGCTATCCGGATTAAAAACATCAATTCCATTATTACCGCCAAATAGCAAGGTACCATCTTGTCTTTTGCAAATGGCATTATACGTTTCATTAACTAATCCGTCTTTCACACCATAATGAACAAACGATTCGGTCATCGGGTCAAACCGAACTATTCCTTCTGCATTCAGCCACAAATGACCATGTTTATCTTCACGAATACCGATGACCCGTTCTTTCAGAAAGCCTTCTTTGACTCCGTACGATTTAAAACGAACTTTTTTCGGATCAAATGTAGCTAACGAATCACGAATAAATTTACTTAACCCGCTGTTCGTTCCGACCCATATCGTCCCTGATTTATCTTCATAAATGCAGTTAACCGAATTGCTATTGAGTCCGGTGCCGTCCTCCATACGATAAGCCACAAACACCGGATCCTGATACGTGGTCGGCATAAATGTATTTAATCCGGCATTGGAAGTTCCTACCCACATTCTTCCGTTTTTATCTGAATGTACCGCTTGAATGTAGTTATCGCTGAGGCTTTTTGAATTAGCCGGATTATTGTAATAAGCAATAAAATTGCTGCCTATCGAAGGAGAGAATTCGTTCAGGCCTCCGCCCCAGGTACCTATCCACAATGTGTGTTTCAAATCTTCATCAATGGCATACACGTCATTGCTGCTGAGTGTTTCGGTATTACCGGGATCCGATAAATAGGAAGTAAATAATTGGCTGTTGCGATCAAAGCGACATATTCCTGAACCACCTAACCATATTGCGCCATCAGAACTTTCTTGTATCGTTAGAATGCGGCCGGCGCTAAGACTGTACGGATTGGCGATTTCGTGACGATAGTTGATGGGCTTATTGCTTTGATCAATCGCAAGGACGCCGTTACCATCCAAGCCAATCCATAATGTACCTTTGGAATCTTCAAAAAGGGATCGGATAACGTTTGAATTCGATTCGTTCATGTAATTTTGAATCGACCAATTGTCAAAAGGCGTATGACTGTAAAAATAATAAATACCGTTTGGAGTACCCAGCCATACAGTACCTGTGCGATCCTCATAGATGCAATGGACATAATTATTCGAATCTGTTTCCAAATTTGTGGCACTGTTTTTATAGAAGGCGAATTCCGATCGCAATGGATCAAAACGATTGATTCCCTCATACGTACCTATCCAAATTACACCTTTCGAATCTTGCCATAACGAGTGAATTCTATTGTGACTAAGGCTTTTGGGATTTTTTTCATCATGTATGTAGTCAGTAAATTTTCCTGAAGCTTCATCGTATCGGCTCAATCCGCCACTTCTCGTACCGATCCATAGATTATTTTCGGCATCTTTATAAAGCGCAAGAATGGAACTGTCTTTAAATGCAACCGGGTGGAAACTTTTTCTTTCCGGATTAAGTTTCCACAAACCTTTATTGGTCGTTCCAATCCATAAATTTTTATAATGATCTTCTAAAACAGAATAAACATCATCGGATGGAAGGCTGAGTGAATCTGCAGGATTATTTAAATAACGGATAAAGGTGTTTGTTTTTTTGTCGAGTTTATTAAGTCCTCCTCCCTGAGTACCGATCCATATAAAACCCGAAGCGTCCTCGCAAATGCTCCAAACATTTAACGAACTCATCGCATGTATATTTTTTTCATTCGTTAGATAGCGTACAAAATAATCCATTTCGGGATCAAAACGGCAAAGACCGCCGCTCGTGCCGATCCAGAGAATTCCTTCAGAATCCTCAAATAAAGCGCGAATGTCATTGGAACTAATACTTGCCGAGTCGTTTTCATCAAACCGGTAATTGGTAAATCGATATCCATCGAATTTATTAAGGCCGTCTTTCGTCCCAAACCACACAAAACCATACTTATCTTGCACAATGCATTGAATAAAGTCATTAGAAAGTCCATCGGTATGACTAAGATGCTCCAAACGCATGTCCCCCGACTTGGACTTCCACAATCCTGAATTTCCCAACAGAACTTGTAATACAAAAAAAAGATAATAGATGTAATGCACAGGATAGATGTATTTTATTTATGTATGAAGGAACCTCTTTATAGGAGCAAACTAATGAACAATGCGATTTCGTCCACCCTCTTTAGCTTTATACAGCATCTTGTCAGCCCGCTCTCTCAATGTATCCGGTGTGTCGTTACTCTCATATTTCGCTATTCCGAAACTGGCCGTCACTTTGCCGACTAACTCAAACTGGTGACTTTCAAAACTCAATCTTAATTCTTCAGCAAGTCTGATAGTATCCTGCAACAGAGTGTGCCGCAGCAATATGATGAATTCTTCGCCTCCCCAACGGGCAACCAAATCCGATTCGCGAAAAGCATTCTGAGCTATTTTTGCAAATTCTTTGAGCACGATATCTCCTTGATCGTGTCCAAACGTATCATTAATACGTTTGAAGTGATCGATGTCGAACATGATAACACAAAATTCATGACCTGTACGTCGCGTGATTTTAAACTCGTCAGCTAACGATTCATTGAACCTGCGACGATTGGCTACTCCGGTCAAAGCGTCGGTGAGCGCAAGTTCTTTGAGCTTTGTATTGGCAATTTCTAAACTTCGTTCATGTATTTTTATAAGATTAAGCGATTTGACCAAATGCTCGTTAGTAAGTTCAAGATTCATTTCGTGCAGCCTTATCGTCTGGAAAGACTCAATGAGTCTTATCGCCGATCTAACCCGCGCTTCTAGTTCAATCGGATCGATGGGCTTCCGGACATAGTCAATGGCCCCCGCCTCCAAAGCTTCGCGAAGATTGATGGGCGTTGTCATGACGCCGGTACACATAATGACGGCAATATCTTTCGTGATCGGATCGTTTTTCAGTTGTTCGATAAATTCAATTCCGTTCATCACCGGCATTTCCCAATCCGTAATAATCAAATCAGGTTTTTTGATTCTCGCGATGTCAATTCCCTTGGTTCCATCGAGTGATTGAAAAATTTGACAACCGGTTAAACGGTTTTCCAGAATGTTGACAATAGATTTCAAATTCATGGCTTCATCGTCAACTATTAAAATTCTGATCGGCAATGTTTTACTTCTCGATTCGGTTACAATTGGTGTTGATATTAAGTCTATCATAATTTCCTTTATCAAGTTTCCTGTCTATGGATTAGGTGGATCAGAAGGGGGACGTCCGATTCCGGCATCCACTGGCGAGGCTTTTAAAAGTACGGCCGCCGTTGTGGCGCCACCGGCGATCAGCGCTCCGCCGATCAACCACCACGATAAAAAACCTTTCTTTTTTAACAACCCGAAATTTTTATCGGCAAGCTTACCTTCTGTACGTCGCACATCGGCCGGTAATTCAATATCAATATACCGTTCGGCTGATTGAGTTCCGTTCCATCCGTTTTTTGTGAATGGTATCCAATCGCTGGAATCTTTATTATCATCCAGAATTAAACGGTATTTTCCGCTAAACAAAGCAGGCGTAATTAAATACTGGCCGTTTTCTGAATTAACATCTGCAGTTCGAACGATTGTTTTTGCGGTATCATCCAGGCTGATTACTTTTACAAACAACTTCACATTTTTTATTATTTCGTCTTCTGCATTATAAACGCTGTCGGCATTGTTATCTTTGTATACCGTACCGGCCACTTCGCCTCCAAAATAAGCCATTGGCGTCGCCGAAGTTATCATCGAAGAATTAATTTCCTTGTCTACTGAATCAACCTGAACTTTAAAAAAATACTTCTGCCCGTTAATTAAACCGAGAAAAGTAGTATCCTGAATTTCAGAAATCGTACCGGTTTTGATTGGCTGTTGAAAATTTTTTGTTGTGTCGGCAAATAAAGAATAAACCACTGGATATTCGTATCGGTTTGAGTCGGTTACATGCAGCATAATATTTTCATCACCGCTTACGGCTTCAACCAATATGGGAAGTAGAGTTGTGACTTCGAGGCTTATTGTCGTTGAAAAACTGCCTACGGTGGCTACGATCGTATCACGGCCTATTTTAGTTAACGGATAAGTAAATGCAACTTGTCCCGCCGTATCGGTATAGGCGATACCGTCACTTGGATTGGCGCCTTTACAACGAAAATTAACCGTATAACCGGATAAGTTAAATTTTCTTCCAGTACTTGTCGTAATTTTAAAATATTCCGTAACATTTTTTTCAGGTAAAGCAACCTTACGATTCGAGTCGCTCAAAGCCACGATACCCGTCAATTGGGAAAGGTTGACAAACGCACTTCCGCCGGAATAACCGTAAGAATCGGCTTTATCAAAACCATACATAAAAGCTCCAAACGGAAGCGTACTTTTTAATACTTGGGTGCCGGTCAATTTTACGTCATACTGAAGTCCATAAAATGAAGTTTCGCCAACCGAAAGAGGCTTAAATGAGTCGGCCGGTATGGTCAATCCATTGATGACGATTTTACCAACGCCCGATGCCGGCGTGACAATATTAATAAAATTTTTTGAAAAGCCTTTTTCAGGAGTACTCATAATATAGTAGTTCTGATATTGTTCAATCGGAGGTATGACGAGCATGAACGGATCGGATACAACGTTATCAAAACTGGTACTGTTGGAGTATTGCATTACCAGGATTGGTTTATCGGCAACGATTGTTGCCGGATTAGTAAGAATTTGTTCGTGAAATTGCCCGCGCATGACATACACCGTAGTGCTGTTAATTCGGACAGCTGTTTGATCTTCGGAAGCCAGAAACCGGAATGTGTCTCCTTTTTTTCGCGTAGCGAGAGGCATGACAACAAATTTTTTGCCCCATGTATCTACGGAAGGCAATTGTTCAACTAAATGGTCACAATGATCGTAACCAACCGGAATGTTCGCACATTTGTGTCCGCTAAATACGGCAACCGGTTTATTCGACGTAATAAAAGTACCGGAAAGATCGTCACCCGGTTTCTGCGCGAGCAATTGGTACACCTGTCCTTTATCCAGCGCGATGGCGTAGGTCTGACCTTTGAGTCTATTTCCACAGGTAACGCTCGGCGTGATCGATACCATCGTTGTGTCTTCAGTGGCTACCACTGCAAATTCAGTCCCGCGCCTGGAAAGGCTTGATGCGTTCAGTTTGGTTCGTCCGTTATTGACATATCCAGCATTTTTATAGGACTGAACAATGTAATGGGTACCGAGGACATCCGTAGGCAATGCAAGGAAGGCATCCGTACTTTGGCCTAATTGATTGAGACCATAGATCGTAATTTCTTTATCGGATATAACATGGATACCTTTATTCATAGCGAGATCGGAAAATTCTAAATACGCTCCTTTTGGCAATTCGACGGTTTGAATTTCGCCGGGCGTAACGGTGTACTTCGCCGAATACATTGTTCCCGGAATTTCAATCGTCACGAGCGCCAATTCACTGGAAGAAATAAAGAAACTCATTTTGGCATCGTCGCTCCAATTGCTTGGAAATGCCAGCCAAAAATCTTTACCGCGATTATCCGGTAGTTGTATCTGCCCAAATATTGTTTTCAGTAAAAGAACGTTTATGATCAGTATTGAACGAACAAGAATATTGAAAATGCGCATATATAATTCTCCCGTTTCGGAGTTACTATTTTATCAATATCATTTTTTTGCTTTGAACAAATTGATTGGCTTGTAACCGATAAATATAAATTCCCGAAGAAACGACATCGCCTTTATTATTTCTGCCGTCCCATTGAATGGAATATTGACCGGGATCGAGCAATGTATTTTTTACAACAGTATTAATTTCTTGTCCAAGAACGTTATAGATCTTCAGGCTCACCTGACTGCGGATTGGTATTTCATAGCGAATCGTAGTAACCGGATTGAACGGATTGGGATAGTTTTGGCGCAATGAATATTTCTTTGGAAGTTCCGATTCGATTCTTTCCAATTCGTTTTGAATAAACAAAGGCGTGCCCATGATAATTTTAAATCGCACAGGATGTTCTTCATCATCATTAACAAACGAATATGAGTTTTGGTTCAAATCGATCACATGGTTATGCGAAACATCGATGATGACCCACGTTTTCTCATCTGAAAATTGTTCGGCATTCCACGAAAGTATATTTTCTTTGTTACTGACATTTGTTTTTACTTCCATTTCCCAAACATGCCCATCTTTTTGTAAGGATTTGTAACTGGTGGTCAGCTTCGTGTCGTTGCCGTGTATATTTTTCTCTATGAAATAAGCACTCACATAATCTCCCATTACCGGTAATTCGGTAAGATTGACTTTCTTCGAAAACGATCCGTCTACAATTCCGGCAAAATTATAATTGTCCTCATAGACGCCGGCTTTAACTGAAATATTCATCGCCCATTTCGTATTTGTTTTGGGATGATTCCGCTTCGATAATTTTTTGGCAATACATTCACTGCTGAAGCTTAGCATCTTTATGCTGTCGGTTGCATTCCAAACAAAGTATCCTTCAAAAGGCTGAAGATTTTCCAATCCAATCAAATCAGCGCCGGTCTGGCCTTCGCTGATATATTTTACTCCATCCCATCTCAGTGGACCGACTATATCGGCATCCTGCGGTAACGCAACCGGGAATATGAAGGGATTTCCAATGCGGTTCCACCCGGGGTTCAAGGCCACCTGCGTACTGGCTAAATCAGCTGTACTCCCAGCGCCTGGAGTAATCGGAATATTAGAATCGTTCAACTTATGTTTGAGCCAATAAGCCCGGCCAAGCGCGAAAGTCAACGTATCCGTTCCTTCGACGGCACCATCAAACAAACGCCATGTTTTTGTACCGCCGGTTCCGAAGTTAGACAAAACGTTTTTGACATTCGGATTATCCAGAATTAACGGAATCGATATCAACCGCCATGTGTCTTCAGGAAATCCTGATTCATACGGATTTCCAGCGACGGATGACGATCTCAATGCGTTTTGTGAAAGCCGAACACTGACAGAGCCCATAACCGAAGTTTCATTATGCGATTGATCAATAGCCGTAATTCTGAAAATTCCGCCTTGGATAGAAATAATATTCGAATTGATAACCACGGAATAAGGACATTGAGTACCCGTCACGGGAATTTGAGTGAAATCGCAATCGCCGCCGTTTTTATATTCAAAAATTAAAGAGTCGATCGATTGGTTGTCCTCAACGCAAAAAGTGACTGTAACCGGATTGTTGAAATTAACAGGATTGGGAGTAACTATAACGTCGCCGATTGACGGATCTTGTAAATCCAAAGCGAGAAATTGAATTTCATTCGAAGGATCGCTTTCATTGCCGAATGTGTCTGACGCCGTCACATGAAAAAAATATGTTTTACCGGCAATCAATCCTGAAATAACAATCGTTGTATCGTTGATATTAAATGCAGATGTACTGTCAAGTTTTTGCTGCGAATTCGTCACTGTATCGCCGTAAACATAATATTTAAGGAAATCACTTCCGCTTGAAGGCATCCACGCTAAAGCAATACTTTCATTACCGGCAACACCGTGCAATTGAGTTGGAGGATCGGGTGCGATCGTATCGGTCACGCTCACTATAAAAGTGAGATCTTTGAACGCCGATTGAGCGTCGCTTGCCCTGATGACAATCGTTGATCGGCCGGTGCCGTTGAAATCAGTGAAATCTATCGTACTGTCTACCGGATCAATAACGACTGTTACCAAACCCGGGTTGGAATTTTCTTGTATAGTGAAGCTCAGCTGTTCATCTTCAACGTCTGAAAAAGTTTCATTCAGATCAGCATAGTTAAATATCGGCGCTTGCCCTTCTTCAACTTTAAGATCGGGAATCGCTAAAATGACAATGGGTGTATCATTGACGGCCGTAACAGTTACTATAAAAGTATCTTGAACAAAACTATTCAACGCATCTTTGGCTCGAATGATCAGTGAACTCACTCCGTTGGCGTTCTCAATAAAAGTCAGGCTGAGCACGCTGTCTCCAGAACCAATCGACGGGGTTACCAGGCCGGAATTAGAGTTCTGAACGATTGAAAACGCAAGGTTATGTCCGTTTTCCGTATCATCGAAAACATTATTTAAATCAACGTGATTGACTGCTCCATTATCTTCAAATACATTTAAATCAGGAATTGGCGCAATCACGATTGGCGTTTCATTGATTCCGGGGAATACGGTCACCACAAAAGTATCTTGAACGAAACTGCTATTTCCATCGGTAGCCTTCACAATGATTGTACTTACTCCGCTAACGCTTGCGCTAAAAGTAAGCCTTAGTATGCTATCAGCCGCAACAATCGTAGGGGTTACCAGGCTGGGATTCGAATTGTTTGCAATTGAAAAATTAAGATGAGAGCCATCTTCCACATCATTAAAGACGGCGTTTAAATCAATGTGATCGATCGGAATTGAATTTTCCGATACATTTAAATCGGGAATTGATGAAACAACATACGGCAAATCGTTAATTGCAAATATGGTTACCAGAAAAGTATCCTGTACCGCCGCCGATTGAGCATCTTGCGCCCGAATAATAATGCTGGCAGTTCCATTGGCATTACTGCCAAAAGTCAAATCCAAAGTACTGTCGGCCGGGTCCACTACCGCTGTTACTAATGATGAATTACTGTTGCCTGCAACCGTAAAAGTAAGATTGCGCCCGTTTTCTATATCGTTAAAAACATTATTGAGATCGACATAATTCAGCCTGCTCCCCGGATCTTCACCGTCGGTAAGATTCGGAATGGCCGAAATAACAGTCGGGGTGTCGTTCACTGCTGCTACTGCAATAATAAAACTGTCTTCAACATAATAACCCAGGTTGTCCGCGGCGCGAATTGTAATAGTTGCAACGCCCGACGCATTTGACAGGAAAGCTATATCCAATGTACTGTCCGTATTATCAATGCTGGGTGTTAATAGAGAAGTATTCGTATTTCCGGTAATCGAAAATGTCAACGCACTTCCGCTTTCCACATCAGTAAAAACCTTATTCAAGTCGCGATAACTATTTAAAGCAGGGCTATCTTCATAAACGGTCGTGTCCGGTATGGCTGAAACAACCGTTGGAACAAAATCGATAGACACGATCTGAACAGCGGGTTTATTATCCGTAATATCTAACGTCGTATCGATTTGAACTGTCGCTACATGTGCTCGTGCTGAATTTGCGTAACTGCCTGACACCGATGGCAGTAGCAGCTGGAACTTTAATTCACGACTTTGACCGGCTGGGATATTAAATGTTCCATACCATTTAATAGTAGAATCAGTTTGGGCCGGATCATTTATCAAAACGCTATTGTAAGTTGAAGAGCCGGCCACATAGGTCACGGTACCCGGCGTAAAAGCCAACGTATGAAAAATGTCTTCGATGGTGACCGAATTCGTTCCCGTGTTGGTCAACGTAACGGTAAAATTGACATTTCCGCCGGTATCTAATTGTGTCGGCGTCGCCGACATTCGTAAAGTCGTGGTATTCGTAGTTGTATTGACGGGCGTCAACGAACCATAAATCGCCGAATTCGTGTGTTGTATCCCAAATAGGACATTATTGTTCACGAACGAACATGGACTCAATGCGGCCGTGGCGGAAGTAATGCCATTGACACGAAAAGTATATACGACGGAATAATTAGTGCTTAAGCTCACCAAAGGGCCGGGAATTACCAACGAATCCGTATAAACTCGTCCGTCCGAATCGGTGGTTATCTGGGTTGATACCAATTCCAGTTTATCCGCCGGCCAAGCAGCATAGGCGGCAGGAGTAAAGAACATCGATTGCAATGCCTGGATCGTACCGGAATTTCCCGAAACGGTCATTGTAAAAGTTCCGCCGATAATGGGTGACGTTGTATTAAGAACAGCGCTGGTAATGACATTACTGGTGGATTGACTGCGTTGATCGGCCGTCATTGAGAATGAAGCGCTGTCAAGAGCCGTCAGCGATGGCGGCCCTGAAAAAACTTTTATTTTATGGCTTTGCGAACCGGTTACACCCGTGGCTTTTAAATAAAAATACGCAATCTTGGTTTGCCCGTTATCCAATTTGCCCAAACGGAATTCACCGTCTTCATTAGCCGCCAACGTAATATTCGAACCGCTGAAATTACCCGCTTTGATCCAGATGTCAGAATAATTGATCCCGGAAGTATTAGTAATTTCATAAGCCGCGTACATACATGTCAAACGCGGGCTCAGGGTGGTATCTATATATAAAACCGAAGACGAAGTGCGGGTAATAGTAAAACTTTGCGAATGCAATACACCAAAACTTGCAAATAATAAAATCACTGAGCACAGAGCCATTTTTAACTTTACAATTGTACCGTTCATGATCGACCTCAATTTGAATTTTATAATTCAATCCTAAAAGGGATGTTCAAAAGACAGGTAAAAAAATATGCGCTTGATTTTATCGTGTCCGTTGAGTTGCATGGGAAATGCAATACCCGGAACGATTTGCAGACTGCCGGCATTGTAGGCATACACAATACCCGGGTTGATCGTATGGATCGTTTCGTATTCCGTACCATGATCCTCGAATTGAGTAAGAAATTCGATCATCAGGTTTAAATTCCATCTTGGCACAAAAATCAGGCTGGCGCCTACATCATAATTCGTCAGCGTCGTCTTTTTTAAATCGACCTCCGCTTGAGGCGTCAATCGGACTCCTAAATTCAGATGAGTTGACCAGTGTTCGTTCCATTTTCTGCTGATCGGAATTACTAATTCGTAAGAAACCTTACCTTCGCCTAAACCTTTTTCTTCATCGCCGGTCGGTAATTTCAACGCAAAGCGCGGTGCAACCGAATAGGACTCTTCATGTTCGATCAATTGATATCGATAAATGAGGCTGACATCTCCAAATCCATTTTCAGACGAAGCATGGATCCTCGTGTAAGGAATGGTATAACTCAATTGATGTTGTGACCCAAAAAGTGGCCATTCCTGCGTCAGGCCGAAATTCCAATCTTTGTGAGACCGGGTATAAATCGCCGTAAAAAAATGTTGGACAACGTGTGGCTTTTGATTATAAGCTTGTTCAACTAAGAAAGAATTGTCACTCAGCGGTTCCTGACCGTATAGCGAAAACGCGAAAATACACCCCATGGCAACTGAACATGCTTTCATAAGGGCCTCTCCAATTAAAATGACAAGAACGAATGATATTTACGCATCAGACATGACACTCTGAAACTGCAGGAGATTGATCAATGCGCCGGGAATTTTTTCCAGAGCGAGTATATCGTTGGCCAATCCCGCTTCTACGGCACACCGTGGCATCCCATAGATCATCGCCGTCTCCTCCGATTCGGCAATAACCCAGCCGCCATGTTCACGTACTGCATACAAACCTTTAACTCCATCGGATCCCATTCCTGTAAGGATACACGAAATGTTGTTTTCACGGGCAACAAGTCCTGCCGATTCGAATAATACACTGACGGATGGACAATGAAGAGAATCTTTAGGATACTTTGTCATTCTCAAAATGTAGTCACTTCCTTTTTCTTCGAATATCACATGCTCACCAATCGGAGCAATAAGGCACAAACCATTTTTAATGGTATCGCCATCTTTGGCCATTCGAATATTTAAACCGGAACAACTGTTCAATCGCTCGGTCAGCGATTGAATAAAACCGCCCGGCGGCATGTGCTGAACAATCACTATTCCGGCTTCAAACGATTCCGGCAATACCGATAAAAGTTTATTCAAAGCGGCGGGACCGCCGGTGGAACTACCGATAGTGATAAGTCGTTGTTTGCCGTAAGCAATGAAATGCTTCCGTTTTTTCGATTTGTTCGCATCAGAAGGCAATATTGTTTTTTCATATCGGGCTTGTTCCAACTTGTCATCGGGCAAACAAACGGCCGCTTTTAATTTCCTGTGCAGATCGGTCGAAATCTCGCTGATGTTCATGGAGACGTACGATTCCGGTTTACAAACCACATCAAAAGCGCCCGCCTCCAGACAATGAATGGCCATATCGGTCCCGGATTGAGCCAGCGAACTGACGATAATAACCGGAATGGTATATTTTTGACGGATCAGCTTAAGCGCTTCGAGACCATTCATTCCCGGCATCTCAACATCCATCGTAATAACATCAGGTTTGATCGCTGATAACAAATCAAGAGCATCTTGCCCGTTATCGGCGGTCGCAATGACTTCAAAGGCTGAATCCGTCTGAATGATTCGCGTAATAGCTTTCCTCATAAAAGCCGAATCGTCTACTACCATGACTCTAGCCTTGCGTTCCATGTGTTTATATCACTCCTAAACTTTAAAATAAACCGGGTGACCATGATATTGCATCCTGTCAAAAAATTCGTCCATATGAGGCAAATGATCGGACGAACTGAGAAACAGTGCTCCTCCCGGATTGAGTATATCATCGAAATATTGAAGTACCGATCTTTTGCAATCATCATGGAAGTAAATCAAAACATTACGGCAAAAGATGACATGGAAACGGCCCAGTGAATGCATGATTTCGCTGTTCATCAAGTTTCCATGAATAAAGATGATTTCTTTTTTAAAAGCGTTCCGGATACGATACTGGTTCAGGTCTTTGTCATAATCAAAATTCTTTTTGTACATGTCATGTATCGCAAGATCACTGATTCCTCTAAACGCAGAATCAGCATATATCCCTTTGGTCGCAAGACCGATAGCCATCAAATCAATATCCAGTCCTACGACCGATATTTTAAGGCCCGGAAATTCTTTTCGTTTTTCTTCAAATTGTATGGCAATGCTGTACGGCTCTTCTCCGGATGAACAAGCCGCAGATAATATTCTGATTTCACGCTCGCCTTGATCGTAAAATTTCGGAATAACATTTTTCCACAAAGCTTCAAAAGCTGTGGGTTCGCGATGAAAAAAAGTCTCGTTGTTCGCCAACGCTCCAAGAAGACTAACGAATTCAGGATCGGTAAAGGATTGATTGCAATAAAATTTTTGAATCAGGTGTTGATAATAGCCGAAGAATGACGAAATAGTTTCTTTTTCCATAAGCCGTGACAATCGCGACTCCAATAGCCACCGCTTTTCATCGTCATAATAAATTCCAAAATGTTTACTGATAAAATCCCGTAAAAGCTGGAATTCATCATCGGACAAAGCCGCTATTTTATTAGTACGCCCGGATGTTGTTGTTGTATTAGACATATTGTGATTGAGTGTTAATAGGTTTTGGTCTTCGCTTCGTTGAAGCCGTTTTTTTTGTAAATTAATTCGGAAGATTCAGGTACTAAATCGAGCGAGTGAGAGTAAAGATGAAGCGTTTCCGCATCCCCCAGCATCAGGTAACCTCCTAATGCAAGGGCGCGTTCCAGAGAAGAAACCAAGGCCTGCTGATCCGAGTAATCAAAATAGATCAACACATTGCGGCAAAAAATCACATCATAGCGTTCCGCGTAAAAACTAATATCGGTTTTAAGATTTCTGACAGACCAGGAAATAAGCTGCTTGACCTTGGGAATGGTCTGCAACCAAATTTCACACCCATTTTCCTCACGAATGAAAAACCTGTCTTCGTAAGAACTATCCATGTGGTCGATCGATTTTTTAAGCCGGGGCGTTAACAGGTAACGCCCGTTCATTCCCGTAGCGATAGCATCGCCCGAAATATCCCAGGCATCGATATGAATATCCCATCCTTGCAGATAACGTAACCGGCTCGCCAACGACATTGCTATCGAATAGGCTTCTTCACCCGTCGAACATCCAGCCGAAAGAATACGAATGGATGGTTTTTCATGTTGATGATTCCTGGTAAAATTTTTTTCCTTGATCCATTTCGGAATAATTTGATCTTCCAGAAATCTGAATTGACCCGGAGATCTGAAGAAATAGGTTTCTTTCACGCTTAAACGATCGATTAGATTATGCCATTCTTGATTATTGTCGACCAAGACATGAGCCATATAGTCCAAATAATTACTGTAGCCGTTTTTAATGGAACGCGCCTGAACTATTTCCTCAAGGCTATCCATCCTGTGAGCGTTCACACGAAAACCAAATCGGGATGCAATTTCACGACGAATTTCATCTATCACCATCATACCGGTCTCCATTCTTGAAGTTTTTCTGTCTTAATTTTCCATCGAACTCATGGCCTTATCCCGATAATTGCTGTTCCGATGGCCATTTCCATTACCGTTGCCATTGCCGTTACCTAAGCGGAACATCGTTGTAATTTTTCTTAGGTCTTCCGCTTGAGTATTGAGCCCGCGAGTGACGGTGACAATCTGCCCGACAGCAGATAAATTCTGTCTGGAAATTCCGGCAATGTTTTCGACAGCTTTGACTACCATTTCACCGCCGCGTTTTTGTTCACCGGTAGCCGTCGATACTTGCTGCGTCATCATGTTCATCACTTCAACGGCTTTCATGATCTGCTGGCTGCCCACTGACTGTTCCCTTGTTGCGGACGACACTATCTGCGTGGACTTACTCATATTATCGACAGCTTTGACAACTTGTTCGGACGCTTTTGCCTGCTGCTCCGTCACTTTGCTGATCTCACTCATCATCCGGCTGGCCTGCGTTACCGTCTGCAATATTTTAGTCAACGCTTCGTTGCACTGTGCCGAAAGCCGTTCACCGTCTTTGGCAATCATCGCGCCGTTAGCCGTCGTCTTCAATGCTTCAGCGGTGTCCAGTTGAACTCCCTCGATCAGGGTAACGATTTCTTTAGCCGAACCGGCGGATCGTTCAGCCAATTTCCGCACTTCATCGGCGACGACCGCAAAGCCTCGTCCATGTTCACCGGCACGAGCCGCTTCAATAGCCGCATTGAGTGCCAGTAGGTTGGTTTGTTCGGCGATATCGTCGATCACATCAACTATGCTGCCGATTTTCTTGCTGCTGTCATCCAGCTTTTGGATGACTTTGACAATATCATTGATCGAAGAACCGATCTGTGACATGCCTTTCTGAACATTACTGACCGCAACACCGCCTTCTTGAGCTTCGCGAACGGCCGATTCAGAAGCCTTACCGGCTTCTTTCGCGTTAACCGCCACTTGCTCGATGGAGGCCGCCATTTCTTCAATGGTCGACGAAGTCTCTGTTACGGACGCCGCCAGGCTTTCGGTATTTTTTGCAACTGATTGAATTGAAGTAATCATTTGCTGAATGGACGCCGACGTTTCGTTAACATTGGATGACAACGAATCGGCGTTTTTGGCAATTTCCTGTATGGACGCCGCCATTTCTTCCATCGATGAAGAAGTTTCGTCCGTTGCGCTGGATTGTTCTTCAGCGCCTTTTGATATCTGGGTACTGCTAGCCGCCAGTTGTTCAGCCGTCGAAGCAACTTGCGTAGATGAAGTGGCAAGTTGTTCAATAATATCCTGAAGGCTCGTCACCATTTTCTGTAAGGAGTTATTGAGTACGTCTTGTTCTGAACGAGGATTGACGTGTACGCGCAAATCGTTGGCCGATATTTTCTCGGCAATATTAGCCGCTTCTTTTACATAACTGATCATTTGTTTCATAGCTGACAGTAACTTTCCGGTTTCTTCCGTAGTCTCAACTTCAAACTGCATATCAAGATTTCCTTCAGATACTTTTTCGGCTACATCAACGGCCACAGCTATCGGTTTGGTAATACTGCGTGTAATAAAAATGCCTAAAGCCAATCCGATAGCAAGGCTGATGAGCGTAATAACAATTAAACCCGTTTTGGCCGATTGTTCATCGGATTCAGCGGCCTTCGCGGATGAATCTGTAAAGGCTGTCACCTGTTCAATAAGTTTTTTGCCGTTGTCATCAAGATTTTGATCTTCTTTTTCCATCTCGACAATCAACCGCAATAATTTCTCACCGGAGTTGCCCGATTCAACGTTATTAATAATTTCATTCACAATTTGATCTAATCCCACTACCATGCGCGCTTCATCTTCGAGTTGTTGCGTTATGTGTTCATATTCATCCTTTAACTCCGGATAATTCTTAGATATTTGGCGAACGTTGGTTTCCAGCTTCCTTCTTTCATTGGACATGGCTGTCGACAATTCTTTGTACTGCTTTTTAACTTTCTCGAAATCTTCTTTCGCAGTTTGATCATTCCTGGCGCCGGCGAATCGAAGGATGCGCTCAATCAAGAGCGTTTGCTCGAGCCTCAGCCCTTCCAATTCATTAATCTGCCTTACGGTAGGAAAATCAGCCATCGCAACCTGATTTAACTCTTCACCGACAGCAATCAATTTTGCTATTCCATATCCGACACATGCGATCATCAAGACCAAAAAAAGTACTACCAATCCGATGATCTTGTTCCCGATTTTAAGATTTTTTAACATGGCACCCTCCTGCATACTTGTTCTTTTATATACTAAATACTGGACTAATTTCTTGAGCGATTAGAAGCAGATTTTTTCCTGCGTAAAATTTTGACGGCAATTTTCTTTTTCTTGTTCGGTTCAGGCATGACGGGTACGTCAATAACTTCATTCAGTGGGTTTGATGCCTGCAACTCGTCGTTTTTTTCACTTACTGTTTGCTCTTCATGATCTTCTTCTTTTGGCATCTCGTTCGAGATCAATAACTGCTTGATGTTATGAAGATCGGCGGTCTCTTCAAGGCTCAGCACTTTTTCCAGCTTCAGGACAATCAATAATCGATTTCCAACCTGTACAAGACCCTGGATAAAGCCATTGTCGCTGCCAACCGTTTCGGCCGGAGCTTTTTTAATGGATTCGGACGGTACACGGACAACCTCCGAAACGGCATCGACAATTAACCCGATACGCTTATCTTCAAGCAGCGTGATGATCACACGTGTATTTTTATCTTTAGGTGATTTCTCAATTTGAAAACGCTCACGCAGATTGATCACCGGTACAATTTGTCCGCGAAGATTAATTACTCCTTCGACAAATTCCGGAGCTCTGGGGACGTGAGTTACGGCAAACACTTTATTGATCTCTTGAACTTCAGAGATCGGCACGGCAAACTCATCGGAATGAATTTTAAAAGTCACCAGCTGAACGGTTTCACCGATCTGGTTCTGATCTGTAGTTTGTCGTGATTGAAGAGCTACAGTCATAATACTCTCCTGTTGATGTAGAATATGGATATGCGAAGCGACAATTTTTTCAGGTTCAATAATGGAGTACAAACGTTGTTTCGTCTTTATAACGCCTGAAAAATATTCTTGCTGTGATCCTGAAAATTTTTCAGATAATTTTTCAACCTGGTTTGACTGAACATTAAGAATTTCGCTGATCGAGTCTGCGATGAGACCAACCATGCTGCCTTCATATTCAATGACAATAACAACGGAATGCTCTCCATAAGAAACAGGTTCAATCCCAAGACATGATTTAAGATTGAGGACGCCAATGACTTGCCCTCTAAGGCTCATGACTCCGTAAAAATTATTTGTTACGGCCGGAAGCTTTGTAATTTTGAAAGTGTTAACGATCTCTTTCAGTATTTCCAGGTTTATCGCAAAATGTTGATCATTAAGACTTAAAGTAATGACCTGCGACAGCTGCTCATGATATTGAAATGATTTTTCTTCGATGGAGTTCCTTATAGATTCGGAATGTATTCCCGCTACGCTGTTCTGGCTGTGTTTTTCAAGCTGATTGTTAAAAACGTCCACTGACATACATTTCTCCAAAAAAATTACTCTTCCTCGACCACGTATTTATTTTTGTGATTCCATATACTGGCAATATCAACAACAAGGCTGATATCCCCGTTAGCCATTATCGTAGCGCCGGAAAAATCCTTGATATGTTCCAGATATTCTCCAAGCGGTTTAATGACCACATCCTGTTGGTCTGTCAAAGCGCTAACCACCAATCCCATTCGGTTTTCGGCCAGGCCGATCACTACAATGAAAATTTTTTTAGTGAAATGTTCGGATGGCAGGCCTAAAATTTCACTCAATCGAACAATCGGTAAAACGCTGTTTCGTAATTGAATCGTCTCGACGCCGTTAACCAATTCGATACTGGATGGTTCCACACGCAAGGTTTCGATGACGTTGGTAAGAGGCAAAGCATAGTGTTGTCCAATGACTTCCACTAAAAGTGCCTGCATGATGGCTAGCGTAAGGGGTAACTTCAGTATGAACGTAGTTCCGCGATCAACTTCAGTTCGGATATCGATCAACCCGTTCAGCTTAACAATATTTTTCTTTACAACGTCCATGCCGACGCCTCTGCCGGATAATTCCGTTACTTGAGCCGCAGTAGAAAAACCGGGCATAAAAATCAAATTCAGAATCTCCCTCTCCGATAAATTCCGGCCTGCTTCGATTAACCCTTTTTCGACAGCTTTATGATAAATAGTTTCGACGTCCATTCCTCTTCCATCGTCCTTGGCTTCAATCACAATGAGATTATTTTCCTGGTAGGCTTTGAGAGTAATTTTACCTTCGCGCGGTTTTCCTTTGGCGGCCCGTTCGTCGGGATTTTCAATTCCGTGATCAATAGCGTTTCGAATAATATGCAAGAGTGGATCTTCAAGCAGCTCAATAACTGATCGGTCGATTTCTGTTTCTTCCCCAATCAAATTAAGTCTCACGTCTTTTTGACTTTTGTTGGCAATGTCTCGGATCATGCGTTGAAATTTACGTAACGTATATCCGACCGGCACCATGCGAAGCTTCATCGAGGCATCCTGAAGATTCAAGATCAGGCGGGTTGTTTGCTCAACAATTCCGGTTAATTGATTGTGAAGCGAACGTTCAGCTTCGGATTCATGGTTGGCGGCGGCAATGCGTTGCCGTTGTGAATTAAGTTCGGCAATCGATTTGGATATATTCATCAAACGATTCTTGCTAATCATCAATTCGCCGACGGTATTAATAAGATCGTCAAGTCTCTTGGTATCAACCCGAACCGTTGTACCGTGTGCTATTTTAGATGTATCTTCTTTGCCGTCCACCGACGAATTGGGTTTAGCCGGAGCATTTGGTTGAGAAGCTTTATTTCCTTGAGCATCCTCCGAAGAGCGTGAAAAAAATTTGTCAAGCTTGCTGATTTCATCGTCGACCACAATGATGGTAGTGCCATTGGAGAGCACTTCGTGTATCAGCACTTTCATTGTGTCGAGAATCTGAAAACAACCGTCAATGACTTCATTATTTACAACCACCGAGCCGTCACGTACTTTATCCAAAAGCGATTCGGCTTCGTGGGTATAGGATTTTATTTGCTCAAAACCCATCATGCCTGCGAGGCTTTTGATCGTATGCACCGCCCGAAAAATTGCCTGAACCGATTCTTGAATTTCACTGAAATGAAAAGACTTGTGCCGAACGATCGATTCAATCGTCATCAGATTCTCTTCAAATGATTGAAGAAGTTCCTGGCTTTCGATCATGAAGTCTTGGAGAAATTCCCGGAATTCATTTGGTTGTTTCATAGAGAAGTCCCTATTTAATGTGCCAATATCTCATCGCATCGACAATTTTGACCAAGGCGGACGGCTCATAAGGCTTGGTGACGTACACGGTTGCCCCCGATACATATCCGTCTTTGATTTTCGATTCTGAAGATTCGGTAGTCAACATTATGACCGGTGTCGATTTGTAAGACGGTATTCGGCGCAAATTTTTTATGAACTCTATTCCGTTCATATTGGGCATATTGTAGTCCACAAATAACATTTTGATGTCTTCATGCTTTACAATCTCCAATGCTTCCGATCCGTCGCACGCTTCCAGCAAATTAAAATCCTTATAGCCGGATAGAGTATTCACCAAAAGTGCCCGCATGGTTTTTGAATCATCGACAATCAAAACATTTTTCAGATCAATCTTATCGAGCGCAGAGGTTGTCTTTTTTATTTTTTCAACGCTCGAAGATTTAACGGTGTGCGAAGTCATGATTAAATTCCTTTCTGCATAAAATTTTTAATGATGGATAACCGCCGGTAAATAGATGCGGATCGTTGTACCTTGATCTACAAAGCTTTGAATGTCGATGTAGCCTTGGTGTTCTTTTATGAGAGAATAAGCCATTGAAAGACCCAACCCGGTTCCTTTACCAGCCCCCTTTGTCGTAAAAAATGGTTCATAAACTTTTCGCATCGTCTCCTCGGACATGCCAACGCCACTGTCTTTAACTTGAAGGCATGCATAGTGCCCGTCAGGAACAAAACAGGGCACATCATTCAAATGATTTTGAATATCGCCGTTCTTCACATAACACAAATTGCAATGGCCTTGTTGAACTTTGCACCCTTTAACTACAGGACTGGATGGTACATAAACGTTGGATGTGGACAGCCAAAGGTGACCTCCCGTAGGCATTGCATCCCGCGCATTGTAGCAAAGATTAATAACCACTTGTTCCATTTGAGCTTTGTCAACATGCGCAAAATGAGGCGCTGAGGTCAGTTCCGATGTCACCGTGATGGAAGGCGGTAGAGTTGTTTCAAGTAAAGGTTGGATCGATTCAATAAGTTTATTAAACGTCAGCAACTCCAGTTTGAGTTCTTGACGACGGCTGAATGACAAAATTTTTTCACACAATGATGCGGCGCGGTCGGCGGCATCCGAAATTCGATTGATGGATTTTAATAATTTTGTTTGATCATTAATGTCGATCTTAAGAATCGATAGACTTGCTTTAATAATGCTGAGCATGTTGTTAAAGTCATGAACAATACCCCCACTCATTTGCCCAATCAGTTCCATTTTTTCTGCATGACGGATTTTACTTTCCAATCGCCTCTTTTCGGTCACGTCAGAAGCCGTAGCTTCAAAATAAAGAAATTGAGTGGAGGTGTGATGCACTGCGCGCAATGAAATTTCACACTTGAGCGGTTGCCCGTCTTTTGTTTTCCACAATGCTTCGTACAGTATATTCTTTTGATGCGCCAGTGCATTATGATGAATTTGCAATCCTTCATCATGATTGATAAAGATGTCTCTGAAAAGATTATGGGCCATAAGATCCTGTTCATCCTGGTATCCTAAAATCCTTACCAGAGCCGGATTGACTATGATAAAACTTCCGTCAAGCGTTATCTGATAAATCCCGGCCGACATGTTATCAAAAAAGGCTTTGAAATTACTTTCAGTTTCCCTGATGCTTTCTTCGGCTACCTTTAAGCTCGTTATATCCTGAATAAGCCCGACTAACCTGACGATGGTCTGATTCTCATCGAGAAAGAAGTATCCTTCCTGCCGAGCTGTTATATAGGATCGGTCTTTTTTTCTTATCCTGTATTCCAGACTAAATGGATCTTTCTTGATCAATACTTTCTCAATCACGCGGCAAAATTTCACAATATCATCCGGATGAATAAATTCAAGCCAGGTATTTAAGTCGCCATTGAGTTCATCCTTTTCATAACCTAAAATTGACGTGACATTGCCTTCATAGACTATCGTATTCGTCCGGGGATCCCAATCAAAAACAATCTGACCACTCGCATGAATCACAGCTTCATATCGATTAATCAAAGCAATATTGGGATTGTTGGGAGCTGATGAAGGTAGAACTCTCTGCATAACTACAAACTATTTCGATAAATTGATTTTGACTGGAAGAGATGACATGTGAAGTGCAACATCAATGCCGCAATTCGAAACAGGCGCATTTTTTTATTTAAGTTATTGTTAAAGGAAGGAATAAGGTGAGAACCGGAATGCAGAATGAAATTTCAAAAATAGAAAATTTTCTATTTTGACTGATTTTTTTCTATTGCGAAGGGATGGAAAGCGGAATTTTTAGTAAAATAAGCCTAAAAGAAAAAGACCTGTAGGTCTGAATAAATGTGAATCATATCTTATTGATCAAATTAGTATAATGGATACCCAGAAGTTCAGCAGCAGCTTTATTGTCGCCATTAACTTGCTTAACAGCTTCGGCAATAATTATTTTTTCAATTTCGCGCATGCACATTTTCAGTGATCCGTTATGCTTAAGAATCTGGTTCAAAAGTATTCCCGGGTCAATGCCGTCAAGGCACGATGCCTTTTCATCGTCATCAATGACAAGATGCTCAGGAAGAATATCGTTTTCTGAATGTAAAACAGCCGCCCGTACTACGTTTTTAAGCTCGCGAATATTGCCTGGCCAGTAATAGGATTTTACACGTTCAATAGCTTCTTTAGAAAAACTTACTGTTTTGCCCGTTTCGCGATTGGCCATTTGCAAATAATAGTCGACAAGCGGCACAATATCTTCACGCCTCTCTCTCAAGGGTGGCAGTTTAATCTGAAATTCATTGAGTCTATAATATAAATCTTGTCGAATTTGGCCGTTTTCAACAGCTTTTTGCATATCGAGATTGGTTGCAACAATCAGTCGTACATCGACATTTTTATGTTGTTTGGCGCCAATCCTAAAAATTTTTCTTGTTTCAATAACCCGAAGAAGTTTTGCCTGTAACTGATAAGGTAAATTTCCCAATTCGTCCAAGAAAAGAGTTCCCTCGTGCGCTAATTCAAAAAGACCTTCCTTGCGATTATCCGCTCCGGTAAAAGCACCTTTTTCGTGACCAAAAAGTTCACTCTCGGCAAGATTTTCCGGAATAGCTCCGCAATCAACCGGTAAGAAAATTTTATCCGATCGTTTGCTCATAGAATGGATCGCGTTGGCAATAATGTCTTTACCCGTACCGGTTTCTCCTGTTATTAAAATCGTATAATCGGTATTGGCAACTGCTTGCACTTTGGACATTACTTTTTTCATGGCCGGACTGACCGGAGACAATATTGGCGCAATTTCAGTTCGAACTGCGCTCCTCCAATGCAAAACTTCCCTCATCAACTGGCGTTTTTCAAGCGCGCGTTGTATACTGAGAAGGATGCTATCCTTCTCAAGCGGTTTTACTAAGTAGTCATAAGCACCCAAGCGGGTTGTATCAATAGCCGATTGGACTTCTGCATATCCGGTCACAATAATAACAGGCATATGAATATCAATCTCGCGAATTTTTTGCAACGTCTGAACGCCGCTGATTTCCGGCATCATCAGGTCAAGTATGACGAGACTAAAATCACGACTCAGTAATTCTTGAAAGCCTGCATCACCATTGGCGGCCTCAAATACTTGATAGCCCTCCGTTTCAAGAATATTTCTCAAAACCCAACGCGTCGGCGCATCATCATCAATAATCAAAATGGTTTTCATGAATCAAGCTTTTTTTTAATGGAAGTAAATAATTGTTCCGCCGAATATGGTTTATAAAGAATTTCTTCGATGCCTAAACTTTTTAATGCTTCAACTTGTCTGGACAATAAATGACCCGATGTAAAAAGAAATTTTACATCGGGATTAACTTCTCGGATAACCTGCAAAGTCTCAATGCCGTCCATACCGGGCAAATGAACATCAATCAACACACAGTCGATGTCTTTAGATTGTTTATAAACTTTGATAGCCTCAGCGCCATTGGATACTATTGAGACTTGATATCCAAAATGAGTCAAGGTCATCTGCGCCATCTTTCTCATATAGTATTCATCGTCGACAACGAGAACATGTCCTGATGTCCGTGAAATTTTTGGAGACGCAAAAAGCTCATTGGGAGGTTGTTTTTTGGAAATAGGAAAATAAATGTGCATGGACGTTCCCTCACCAATTTCAGATTCAACTTGAATAAAGCCTTTGTGGTTTTGGACAATCGAACGAACAATCGCCAGACCTAAACCCGTCCCGCGTCCCGTTTCTTTAGTCGTAAAAAATGCATCAAAAATCGTTGGAAAAAATTCTTTTGGAATTCCCTCTCCTTTATCGACAATCGTAAGTCTTATGAATACGCCGCTCCGAACTTCATTAGCGGAAGCAAGCACATCGCCCACGTCAACGGTTTGCGTTATAATTCGGATTTTCCCATGATCATGCATGGCATCTCTCGCATTCAGACAAAGGTTGACGAGTACTTGCTGAAGTTGAGTAGCATCGCCTTCCAAAAATGGCAGACTGGGTTGCAGTTCTGTCACAATTTCCATCTGTATACCTAATAATCGGTCTAACATTTTTTTGGTGCTGAGGATAAGCGAATTAAAATCCAGAGCCATGACGGTTACCGGCGATTTCCTTGCATATTGCATGAGCTGTTTAACGATTTCTCCTGCCTTGCTGGAAGTCGCAACAATCATCTCTATCATTTCCTGACGATTTTCTTCTGGTAAATTTTGATTGCGCAACATTTCAGCCGTTGGCAATATGACACCGAGCATATTATTCATATCATGCGCAATACCCGCAGCGACCCGGCCGAGACTTTCTCTTTTTTGAGATTGAATGAGTTGATCTTCAAGGTTTTTTCGCTCCGTCAAATCAACCATTGAGCCCACGACCCGCACCGGTTTCCCTACGGACGAGCGTAATATATAGGATCGACTCAGAACAAACCGATAACTATTGTCCCTTCCCAGTATTCGATATTCGTGCCGCAATTGATGAGCGCCTTGATCAATTGCTCGTTGATAGTTGCCGCGTATCCGTTCGATATCATCGGGATGAATCCGTTGCTCCCATTGATCGCTGTCATCCGGACCTTCTTCCGGCCTTTTGCCAACCAGATCATAAAACGATTGGCTCCACCATCGTATGTTATGAACGAGGTCAACATCCCAGAGGGCATCATTAGAAGCTCGGGCAACCATTTCAAATCGCTCCATACTTTGCCGAAGCGCTTCCTCCACTCGTTTTCTCTCTTCGATTTCTATTTGAGCTTCTTCATAGTGATGCGCATTGGAAAAAGCCAGAACCAAAGATTCAGCGATAGACTCGGCCAGCGTTACGTCCGCTTCGTCAAAATCAGCAATACATTCGCTGTCAATATTCAGCGCACCTATTGGATTAGTTCCACCGATAGGAACGGCCAATTCACTTAAAACGGCCGGATCGCCTTCAAAGTAATCGGGATCCATACTGACGTCTTTTATATTTTGTGTGGTTCCGGTTCGAATCGCCCGCCCGATGACTCCTTCATTGATAGAATAAGACGGCTTCGGATTTATGATCGGCGGACCTACTTCAGCGAGCAATTTCCATTGTTGGATTTCCGGCTCGTAGATACAGACTGAAACCCGCTTCCAGCGTTTGTGCTCCAAAAAATGCTGCGCAACAGTTTTCGAAGTTGCTTCAAGGCTAAGACTCGTATGCGCAGCTTTCACAACTTCATAGAGCAGATGCTGACGGTTAGTTTGAGTTTGAATAGCTATTTCTGCTTTTTTGCGACCCGTTATATCACGAAAACTCAATACTCGTCCTACTACTTCGCCCCCAATAACTTGAGGTTTGGATACACGCTCATAAACACGTCCATCGCGAAAAACTAACGTATCTACGGTTTCTGATTCAGGTATTTGAAATAAGTATTGTCGATTTTTGTTTATAAACGCCTCCGGATCAACAAGCTGGTCGAGAATAAATCGGCGCGCTTTTTCGGGCTCAGCTGCGAATAATACTCCTTCTGGGATTCGCCACAATTCTATAAACTTTTTATTAAATTGTATTATTTTCCCATCCTTATCGACAACTACAATGCCGTCACCCGTCGACTCGAAAGTAGCCTGCAAAAGCGAAACCGATCGCTCAGCTTCATATTGGGCCTTTTTAAACGTTGAGACATCCTGGAAAGTAAAAACAATCTCTAGAATATTGCCTCGATCATCCATTTCGGGAAAGGTATTCACTAAAAGCCAGATACGATTATTATCCGAATGATGGTCAATACTGATAAGAATATCAGTTAAGGGTTCTTCGAAACCAAGATTGTTGTTCGGAAATTTAGAATCATCATCCTTTTGGGCATTCCATTCCTGGTCAAATATTTTTTTACCTCTGAGTTGGCTTTCTGAATGACCAAATATTTCGGATGCTTGCTTGTTGCACACTTGTATGATTAATGAAGCATCTGTCACAACCACACCAACTGGAAGCGTCTGCATGAGTATCCGGAATCTTTCTTCGCTACGTCTTAAAGCGGCTTCAGCTTTCCTATGTTCCGTAATATTTTTTGCTACAATAGAAATCCCATTCATCCGGTTGCGACCATCCCGGATGGGAGAAACGGTCAACGCAACATTTATAACCCGGCAATCTTTTGTCAGCCTCGTGGTTTCGAACTGAACGCTTGAATTCATTTTCACTTGTTTGATAATGAACTCAAAATCGTCATAGCCTTCAGACATAAGTATAGTGCCTGATTGCCCGATTATTTCTTCTGAGGAATATCCGAACATTGCTGCAGCCGCCGGATTCCAACTTGTAATAATCCTGTCCATTGTTTCGCTATAAACAGCGTCGGAGGAGAATTCAATAGGAGGGCTTTGCAGATTTGTTTTAAATCTGCTGTTGTGGATGTCTTTTACGGGTGTTTTATCTTGGGCCTTAGAGAGCTGGCTATCTGCCAAGCTCACCCCATCACGGCTTGGGCGCTGATATCTTCCTCGCTTCCCGGAAGATTTTGATTTCCCCATAGAGCCCCCATTGATTTAAAATGCAATTTATTGACTTATGCTTGAACGAGAAACTTTGTTGCTCGCTGACAAAACAAATCAGACAATAAAAGATTCATTATTGAAAACACTACTTCTATGCCCCCTATGTGTTCGCAAGGTAAGATAACAGATTAGGTAAAGATACTGTCCTCAGGTAAGTGTTTTTTAATTTACCTTAAAATAGTCTCAATTGCAAATCATTTTGAGTCTGAAATTATAACAGAATGTTGAATATGGTGGGAGATAGTGTGGGCAATACTGGATTCGAACCAGTGACCTCTCGCGTGTGAAGCGAACGCTCTGAACCAGCTGAGCTAATTGCCCTCTTACTTACAGAACAAATTAAAAAAACTTCACAATATTTTTAAAACATCAATTCTTCACCAACGCTTCGTCGCGCATCCGCATAAATTTTGCATCGCCCCACAAACGTTCCAAATCGTAATATTCACGTGCTTCTTTTTGAAAAACATGAACAATGACATCGACGAAATCGATCAGAATCCATTTCATCGAGTTGTAACCTTCTTTATGGTGCGGATAGATGCCTGTTTTTGCCAATTCATCCACTACATGATCGGCAACAGCACGTGAATGTAAATCTGAGGTGCACGTACAAATAACAAAATAGTCGGTTACACTGGTCAAACCGTCGAGATTGGCCAGAACAACGTCCTCCGCTTTTTTCTCAAATAGAAACTGACTGATTTGTTTCGCCAATTTCAATGTCGGCGTTTCTTCGACTCTCGGCTTGGAAGCTTTCGGCGTCGCTTTCATCTTTTGACGCTCGTACGCCGCTAATTCTTCATCAATTTCGGCGGCTGTCAATGTATCAACGTCATCCGATTCATCATCCCCCGTAATCCGATCGCGATCATCAAAGCCCGATGATAACGTTTTCTTCTTTTTTCCGGAAATTTTTGCTACAGCCGATTTAACCGGTTTATTTTTTTTTCCGGTGCTTTTAGGTTTTTTTTTCGAAACAGATTTCTTAACCGGTTTAACCGATTTTTTTGACGTTTTAGATTTTTTCGCCGGTTTTTTTACTGAAGACACTTTCAAACTCCGTTTTTTTAAACGCCGCTAATATAAAAGTGCATCATCACAAAATCAAGTTCAATAGTTCTTCGAAAATCAACACTATTGTTACCTTGCATATCGAATGAGTTTTTTGTATTATAAGCCCGTTCAAATTTAACACATCTATGACATCGGATACGCTTTATCACCTCTTATTATTGTCGTCCATACCGGGAATTGGCCACAGCAAATTGCGCACATTGGTGCAGAAATTTGGCACTCCCGAAGAAGTTTTTGCAGCAAAGCTACATCAACTAACGGCCACGGACGGCTTTGACCAAAAAACAGCCGAAAAGATACTTAACCCGGCTTTACGGGATAACAAGTTTGTAGAAGAACAGCTTAAGTTGATCGAACACTATAAGGTTCAAGTATTATCGTTTTGGGACAATGACTATCCTGTTAATTTGAAAAATATCCACGAACCGCCCGCATTTCTTTTTACAAGAGGCGACCTCGCCGAAATCGACCGTTATGCTATTGCGATCGTCGGAACCCGTCAACCTACATCGTACGGAAAAATAATGACGGAAACGTTAGCGCGTGAACTGGCAGTACGCGGTATTACTATTGTCAGCGGATTGGCCCGCGGTATTGATACCATTGCTCACCACAGCGCGTTGCAACATGGCGGCCGGACCATAGCCGTCTTAGGTTCAGGCGTCGATCGGATTTACCCGGCAGAAAATTTTAAATTGGCTATGGATCTAATGCAACATGGTGCTTTAATATCCGATTATCCAATGAAAACGGCGCCCGATGCCGTTAACTTTCCCGGCCGCAATCGTATCATTAGCGGACTTTCATTAGGAACTCTTATCATTGAAGCCGGAGAAAAGAGCGGAGCATTAATTACGACCGAATATGCCATGGAACAAAATCGCGAAGTTTTTGCTGTCCCAGGTAACATTACAACGCTGCAAGCTCGCGGACCTAACCAGTTAATCAAACAAGGTGCAAAACTCGTTGAAACTGTCGACGATATTCTGACAGAATTAGAGAGCAAATTGGTTGCACTCAAACAACCTTCTCAGAAGCTGATTCTCAATCTTTCCCAAACCGAAGAAACTATCATTGGTCACATCTTAAATGAGCCGATCCACGTCGACGCCATTGCCAAACAGAGTAATATATCTGTTGCGGAAGCGCTGACTCATTTATTAAATTTAGAATTGATGGGCGTTGTCCGGCAAACGGCCGGGAAACATTTTATTCGAATGCACTCGTAATTCTGAAGGAGCCTACCGTGCCAAAAAAAGTCTTGGTCGTCGATGATGAAAATACCGTTCGCAGCTTGTTGAAAATTTTTCTCGGCAAAGCGGGCTTTGAATTGGACTTTGCAGAAGATGGAATCCAGGCGATGGACAAAATCAAATCGTTTGATCCTGATGTAATTGTGCTCGATACCAACATGCCGGGTAAAAATGGCATCGAAGTGTGCTCTGAAACCAAAGCCATCAACCCCAATCGCCCCAGAATTATATTCCATACAGGCTCACTGGAAGAATATAAAGCTCAGGCGGAAGCAGCAGGCGCTGATGCTACATTTGCTAAAACAGGCATGGGCGGTCTTGGAAAACTAGTCGATCTGATTAATTCCCTCTCATGAACCAATGAAAATCGCTGAAAATAAAAAACCCAACTGAAAACAGTTGGGTTTTTTTATTTTTGTATGGTATTAAATCAGTTTTTAGTAGGAAAATACCGCGTATAAACGGCATCAGTAAATGCAATAGCTTCTTTCTGATAAGGATTAATTTCATGATTGTAAAATGTGTCTTCGATCAGAACGTTTGCATCTTTCCAGTTATTAACCTGATTGAGCTGATTCAATAAATCAAAAAACTCTTTATCTTTTTTCTTGAAAAGTTTTTTGATATATATTTTTTTGTCTTTGTCTTCAATGACTTTGTATAAATCTTCGAGCACGTCGGCCTGTCCCATTTGTTTGGCCATAATCGCCGCCAATTGATCTGCAGCCGATCCAGCTGCGGTTTGAGCGGGTTTCGGCTCTTCTTTCGGTTTCACTTCCGGAGGGGGCGGCGGAAGAACAATATCTTCTTCTTCTTCTTCCGTTAGGAAAGAATCCATTGATGCCTCTTCAACAGCTTCTTCCTTAATATCTTCGATCTGCGAAACAATGTTGGAAAGATTTTTGGTAGAAATAACTTCGGTCTTTTCAGTGTAATCCGTTTTAACGGCCTGTTCTTTGATCGGCTTAGCTTCGACATCACCGCTTTCGAGGAATGATTTAAACATACCTTCGAGTTTGGCCACGCTGATAGCATTCATGTTTTTTGCGATAGCATTCTTAATCGCGTTAACATAGTCAGGAAGGTTGCGGTCCTGATAAGCATTGACTAATATATCAGCGTCGAGACTGTCGGATTGCTGTTCCCGTCCTAAATTTAAAAATCCCACTATCACCGTCGCCAAGTTCACAGCAGCCGGCGTTGTGTTTTGGGACAGGGCTTTTTCATCTAATTGTTGGATAAAATTTTTGAATTTGGTTCTTGAAATAGTATCCATCTGATTGCTTTGAAAATAATGTTCCAAAGCCTTGTAGTAATATTCATATTCTAAGAAATATTTCATCGAATCCATGACTTCAGCAGGCGTAATAACGTCATCATCACGGAAAATGAATTGCACCATGGTACGTTCAGGTTGAACCAAAAAGTTGGATTGCAATTTAACGGCTTGTTCGAGAACGCGGTGAAGTTTTGCCTGATTAAAAATGGCGGTATTTTTTAAGACTTCATATAATTCTTCAAATTTTTTCCTTACTTCGGGAAGATCGTAATTGAATCGTCCGGAAGAAAGGAACATGGAGGATTCCTCACGAATCCATTTTTCAGCCTCACGGTCAAAATAATTCTTAATGAATCCCGGTATATCTCTTTTTTTCAAATCCTGCAAGGCAATGGCTTTGTCTTTACCAATGATGCGTTTGTGCAAATTTGCAACAATCCCATCAATCTCGTTGATGACCATACGATGCTCCTAACGTTTTTTATTAAAGTGAATTACGTAATACAGCTTTTCAATACATTCAAAATCATTAAATATCGACTTCCAGTCCTTCATATGCGCCAAAACACTCTACATCGGCACCTTTTTCTTTCAGCAATTTCCTGACTTCCTCAACCATCGTATCGACAAACGCGTCATTATGCCCCGGATCATGATGATAAATGGCCAGCCGTTTCACTTTGGCTTTCCATGCGATTTCAGCAACATAATCGTATGGGGAATGTCCCCATCCAATCTTGGTTTTATATTCTTCCGGAGTATATTGACAATCGTGTACCAACAGGTCGGTATTTTTTGAAAATTCAATTATCCGATAATTGTTATTACCTTTATATTTCATGTCGGCAAAATCAGGATGATCGCCTTCCTGAATGGGATAGGGTTCATTGTCACTTACATAAACGACAGATTTACCTTCATGTTCCACTCTGTAGCCTAATGCAAACCCCGGATGATTTAAATATAAGGTATCAACGCGGGCGCCAGCGATTTTAAAACGACCTTCATAGAGTCTTTTGAACCCAATAGCGGCCGGCATATCACTGAGTTCGACCGGAAAATACGCGCTCTTCATCTGATCGGTGATGATTTGATCCAGTTTGACATCCGCTTCTTCACAACCACAGATGACAAATTTATTGCCCGGTATAAAAGCCGGCACAAAAAACGGAAAGCCTTGAATATGGTCCCAGTGAGTATGACTAAGCAGGATAATGGCTTCGATCGGTTTTTTACCACGTTTCATCAGATCGTTGCCAAGCGGACGAATGCCTGACCCGGCATCAAAAATGATCATATTACTATCATCGATCGTCAGTTCACCGCACGAAGTATTGCCGCCGTACCGCACTGTCTCTGGTCCCGGAGTCGGAATCGAGCCGCGAACGCCCCAGAATTTGTACTTCATTGTTTGGAATGCTCCAGCACTTGATGAATGGTTTCGATCAATTTGTCCGATTCGATCACTTTGGAAATATAGGCATCAGCGCCTAATTTCAAAGCTTTTTTACGATCCACGTCAAAAATCTTCGCCGAATGAACGATGATTTTGATGGAATGGAGATCGTCGGATTCTTTGACCGTTTTGCAGATGGTAAATCCGTCAACTTTGGGCATCATAATGTCCAAAAGTATCAGGTCGGGTCTTTCACGCCGGATAACGTCCAGCGCTTGGGTACTATCATTGCAGATGACAACTTCAAACTTGCCTAAAGCGCGTAAACTTTTCGACGCAATCGCCAACGTACTTTCGTCGTCATCGATCACCAGAATTTTGTGCATATTTCCACGCAAAAAAAATCAGCCCAATATCTTGTTTATCGTATCTATCAGTTTCCCGGATTCGATCACTTTTGAAATATAAGCGTCCGCGCCAACTTTCATAGCATTTTTCCGGTCCACTTCAAAAATTTTCGCCGAATAAACTATCACTTTGATATAATTTAAGTCCGGCGACTCTTTGACTTGTTTACAAATCGATAAGCCATCAACTTTGGGCATCATAATGTCAAGCAAAATCAGATCGGGCTTTTCGCGCCGAATGATTTCCATAGCCGCGGTGCTGTCAGTCGATGCGACGACAGCAAATTTACCAATGTGACGCAGTAAATTGGACGTTACAGCTAAATGATCGTCATCATCGTCTATAATGAGGATTTTTTTAGACATGGTGTTTTCAATTTAGCCGACGCGAACAGGATGCGCATTCAGCGCGCGATAATCCGCGGCGTATTGAATGTAATTTCTAATCGATTGTTTGATCTGATCTATTTCTTCATGGGTCACTTTTCGAACAGGCTTAGCCGGCACGCCCGCCATCATCGTACCTTCCGGAACTTCATACCCTTCAAGGATCAATGCGCCTGCGGCAATAATACAATGTTTATTTACAATCGCGCGATCCAGTACTTTAGCCCCCATTCCGATGAGCACATGTTCGTGGATCGTACATCCATGCAAAATTGCTCCGTGACCTATTGTAACTTCATCGGCAATGATCGTTGGATATTTATTTAACGTAACGTGAATGATTGCGCCATCCTGAATATTAGTGCGGCGGCCGATACGAATGAAATTCACGTCACCACGGATTACAGCATTAAACCACACACTGCATTCTTCTCCCAATTCTACGTCGCCAACAATTTTAGCGCCCTCAGCAATAAAAACACTAGCGGGAATCACCGGTTTTTTTGACAAATATTGGGTGATCATATTGGAAGAAAATGAAGTATAAAGTGACGCAATATACCCACATGCCTACCGAATTTCAAGGAAAAAACCGCACAGGCTACATATCACTGATCTTTTCTTTAAGAAAAAACCGAATGGAAATAAAGCTGCCGGTTAATCCGAGTAAAACACCTATGCCGACTAAAATACCATAAATTAATGGGTCCATCGTAACACCGGGTAGAAGGAATTTTTTGGCACCATAAACCATTCCGTAGGCCACACTACAGGCCAGCCCGCTTCCGATTAATCCTTGCAAGATGCCTTCCAGCAGAAAAGGGCTGGCAATAAAAGTATTGGTGGCCCCGACGAGCTTCATGCTTTTGATTAAATCGCGTTTAGAATAAATGCTGAGTTTGATGGTGTTCGATACAAGAAAAATTGCAGCGATGGCGGCCAAAGCTCCGACGGCCAGGTTGATATTGTTGTAAACATCGATCCGTTCATCCAATGCACGCAAAAGTTCTTTTTGATAATTGACTTCTTCGACCCCACGGATATTTTCTATTGCTTGCGCCACCTCTTCGACGCCCTGCAACGTGCGAAAAGACTCTTCCAACCGAATTTTAAATGATGCCGGAAGCGGATTCGTTTCTACTAAATCAAAAAGGTCGTCTTCCCCCATCACTGATTTCAGAATGCGTGCCGCTTCGGCCTTCGAAATAAAATAAACCGAATCCACACCATCTAAATCCCGAATGATTTTTCCGATTTCCTGAGAATTTTCCGAATCCAGAGATTTATCCAAAAACGCTTCCAACTCAACCCTGCTTCGAATATCACTGATAAGATTTGAAATGTTGAAAGTTACAATTAGAAAAAAACCCAACAAACTTAAGGCAATGCAAATAATTGTTATCGACACAACACTCGACAGCGTGGTACGACGTAAGCCGCTAAAACCTTCGGCAATGAGATAACCCGGTTTCACTCATCCTCCTGCTTTGCTATTGTAGGAATATAAAAATACTCTCACCGTCTCTCAAGCATTTTATTTTTAAAACAAATAAAAAAGCTGTTCAAAAAAGTATTGAGAATCATTTTGAACAGCTTTTTATGAAAATGACAGATACTAATCGCCAAACGGATTTTTCAGAGCACCACGATCCCATTTTTCAAGATAAGCGTCGGTTTCTTTTTTAACGAGACTTCCCAGAAATACTAAACCGATCAGATTCGGAATGGCCATCAGTGCGTTACCAATATCACCAAGATTCCATACGATATTTAAATACTTGCCTTGCAACACCGCTCCAAAAAAAACAAAAAGACAAAAAACTAATCGATAGGTTTTCACGCTTTTTTGCCCGAACAAGTACCGTGCGCCTTGCTCACCGTAATACGACCACCCAATAAGCGTTGTGAATCCAAAAAGAAAGCTGCAAATACTGACCATGTAACCGCCCCAGTCCGAACCGAGGCCGACGGCAAAAGCTGATTTGGTCAATTGTGTGCTGGTCAATCCAACCGGATTTGGATGTAAATCGGATGATAAAATCACGAAAGCCGTCATGCTGCAAACAATGATCGTATCGATAAAGGTTCCCATCATGGCAACTAATCCTTGAGCTGCCGATTCATTGCCTTTGGCAGCCGCAGCAGGAATTGAACATGAACCAATCCCTGATTCATTGGATAAAGTGCCTCGTGAGATACCGTAACGCATGGCGTCTTTAACCGTATGGCCTATAATACCGCCGGCCATGGCCTCCGGTGCAAATGCCGATTGCAAAACAACGATAAATACATCCGGAATTTGAGCGAAATTTATAATAATAACGTATAGCGAAGCTACAATGTATAGGACGATCATTAGCGGAACCAATTTATCCGACACTTCGGCAATTCTAGTCACACCACCAATCAATACAACACCGCACAGTAATGCGAGCACAATCCCGGTTACAAAAAAATTCAGGTTAAAGTCGCTATTCAACGACAAAGCAATTGAGTTGGATTGGGCCATATTCCCGCTGCCGAAAGTTGCCATCAATATCACGGCAATAGCAAACCACAACGCAAGTCCTTTGCCTAGCGACTTATTTTTAAGTCCGTCTCGTAAATAGTACATCGCACCGCCACTAAACGTACCGTCAACCATCTTTTGTCGATATTTTAAACCTAAAAGTGCTTCAGCATATTTGGTAGCCATACCGAAAAGAGCCGTCATCCACATCCAAAAAGGAGCTCCCGGACCGCCACTCGCGATAGCCGTCGCTACGCCGGCAATATTACCGTTACCTACCGTTGCCGCTAAAGCCGTCATTAAAGCCTGAAACGGTGTTATATCACCTTCACGACCCGCTGATTCTTCTTTAGAACGCCCGCGTACCATGAATTTAATCGCTAATCCAAGACGACGAAACTGAATGAATTTAGTTTGAAAGCTCATATACACGCCGGTCGCACCCAGCATGATAATGACTACCGGCCACCAGATGTGATCGGCAATCAACGTCGTAACCGCCAGTAAAAGATCTAAAAATTCCGTCATTTCGTTTTACCTTATATGAGTAATTAAAAAATTTGAATTCCAATAAATTTTTGTAGAATCGTAATAACAAACACTATACCGATGATCAAAGGACAAACGAACATAACCATCATATTCAGAAATTTTTCTACTATCGAACCTTTATAATTCGGATTACCTTGGGCTAATTCCTCTGACAAGTTTTCTGTCTTCCATTTATACGCTGCAAACGTTGAAATCAAAAAACCTCCCAGCGGTAAAAACGTATCGTTGAAAATATCGGATACAACGGAAAGAAAATCATGCGTCGATCCGCCATAACTAATGAATTCTGTACACCATTTAACCGCACCGGTTGAGAACATGCTCGGAAGGCCGATAATAAAAATTATAGTTGCCAGTATCCAAACTGCACGTTTGCGCGGCCATTTTTTTTCATCGACCATGTAAGCTACCGGAACTTCCAGCAGTGAAATCGTTGATGTCAATGCGGCAAAACAAAGCAACAAGAAAAATGAGGCTCCGACGAAACGTCCCCAAAAAGCACCCATGTGTTCAAAGACTCCCGGTAAAGTGACAAACACGAGGCCGGGGCCTGCCGATGGTTGTAGTCCTTGAAAGTAAACAAACGGAAAGATCATTAATCCGGCTAAAAAAGCAACCGTCGTATCCGACAAAGTCACGATTGCTGCTGAACTGACGACATTTTCCGATTTGTTCATGTAAGAACCGTATGTGATCAACGCTCCCATCCCAAGCGATAATGAAAAGAAAGCCTGTGACAATGCCGTGTAGACGGTCTTGCCGGTAACCAAACTGAAATTGGGTACCAAATAAAACTCTACACCTTTCATCGCGTTATCAAGCGTAAAAGCATAACCAATCAAAAAAAGTAATATCAGAACGAGCGCTGGCATCATGATCTTTGACCATTTCTCAATGCCTTTCTGAACACCGCCCGCAACAATCAACGCCGTTACAAACATGAATGTCATCGAAAAAAACAAATTATCCCAAAAATCAGTGGTATAGCCGATAAAATCTTTGGCCACATCAAAATCGCCTCCGATCATGTGCAAAAAATATCCAAATGCCCAGCCGGCAACCACATTATAAAACGACAATATCATGAATCCGCACAGAACACCCATCACACCGACGAAGCCCCAACTTTTACTCCCTGATAACATCACAAACGCGCCATAGGGATTAAGCTGAGTGCGGCGGCCAATGGCAATTTCACTAACCATGATCGGGAAACATAAAACGAACGCACAGATGACGTAGATCACTAAGAAAGCCGCCCCACCGTTGGAACCGGCTTCGTATGGAAATTTCCAAATGTTTCCTAGCCCGATCGCCGACCCTGCTGCCGCAGCAATAAAGCCAATCCGATTCGAAAATGAACCTCGCATACGTACCTCATGTTTATGTTAAAATCTAACGGAAAAAATCCGGTTCAACTCGGGATAAACTCCTGATCAGTAGTCAGGATTTTAGATTTGAATCTTCTATCGTGGGATAGCTGATCGTAAAGATGTGCATTGCTGGAAAAACGGATTAAGTATACGCATCCTCATTCCAAAAGTCAAACGAATCATGGAATTCTTGAAAATTTTCCGCAACGTTTTCGCCAGTTTTACGTATTGCTTTCGAAAAGTTTCCCTAATTTACCATTCTCAAGAAAATTGACCCGAATTCACCCCATCAGAAGTGAAACAATATTTTCGCATTTATAGTTAATGATCTGTCGCTGATTCGCACCATTTTTAACCACTTAAAAAGGAAAGATGCTATGGCTCGTTTGATTGGACTTATGGCCACGTGGCTATTGACCATGTCCGCATTCGCCGGCAACAACGGATTATCAATTCACTACCACATCAACATGACGAGGACCGAGACCGACTCGTTTTATGTGACGCTCGACGTCAGTGGTTTTAAAAGCGACACGACGGTTTTTCAATTTGCTTCTACGGCGCCCGGCACTTACCAAATTATGGATGTTGGCCGTTTCGTGGGTAGTTTTCGTGCATTCGATGCGGCCAACAAACCGCTGAAAGTCGAACGACGCGGAACGAATCAATATGCGATTTATAATGCCCGTTCATTAGCTAAGCTCACGTACCAGGTCGAAGACACTTATGATACCATGATTAAGGAATTTCCTATTTACGTTATGGCCGGTTCTAATCTTGAGAAAGACAATGCCGTCGTCAATGGGCAAATGGTGTGTGGGTACTTTCACGGACATCAGTCTAATCCTATCCGCATCAGTTTCGAATATCCAAAAGACTGGACTGTCGGCAGCGCGCTGGATATGAACAAAAACGAATACGTAGCCGATACGTTTGATCGTTTAGTCGATTCACCGACGCTGCTCGGTAAACTAACCCATGCCGAGATGAAAGTTGGAGGCACAAAAGTCGACATCTACAGCTACTCGGAAAATGATAAAATCAAAGCGGACGATCTGGTTCCTGAGATGAAGAAAATGATCATGGCCGCCGATCAATTCCTCAAAGGCTTGCCCGTCAAGCGTTATACTTTCCTTTTCCATTTTCGGGCTAATCCTGGTCCTGTTTTTGGAGCATGGGAACACAGCTATGCTTCTTTGTACGTAATTCCCGAAGGCGACCCGCAAAAAACAGCCCCGGGCGTCGTGAGCATTGCGGCTCACGAGTTTTTCCATATCGTAACACCGCTCAATATCCATAGTGAAATCATTGAAGAATTCAATTACATCAAGCCCGTCGCTTCCCAACATTTATGGCTGTACGAAGGCACGACGGAATGGGCGAGCGACTTTATGCAAGTGCGTAGCGGACAAATGTCCGACACGGAGCTCATGAATCAAATTTCACTGAAACTTCAAAATAACGATCAGTACGATCCTGATTTAAGTCTCGTTGAACTCAGTCTTGGAAGTTTTGAAAAGTATGTCGATCAATATCAGAATATTTACGACAAAGGCGCACTCACGGCAATGTTTCTTGATATGCGGTTACTGGAATTGTCCAAAGGAAAAAAAGGATTACGCGATATAGTCAATACGCTCGCCAAAAAATACGGACCTAAAAAGGCTTTTCCCGAAAGCCAATTTTTTGATATTTTTGTTGAAATGACTTACCCGGAAATTCGCGATTATATCGATCAATACATTAAAGGTTCGAAACCTTTGCCCGTAAAAGAATATTTGGCCAAAGCAGGGTACGAATACATCCCGTCGCAGAAATCGGGTGTTTTTGTAACTTCACGCGGTAAATTTGATTTCGGCGCTTATAATAATCAGATCGTCGTACGCAACGTTGATCCAACCGATAGCGTCAACATGCAGTCCGGTCTGAAGGACGGCGATGTCATGTTAAGAATCGCGTACAACGGCACTGAAGTTAGTATCCTCGACGCGCGATTCTCGACCTTAATGTCATCGATGCATATCGGTGATCCTTTTGCCTGGATCGTTAAACGAGACAATAAAGAAGTGAAACTCGAAGCGAACGTCGGACGGCGTGAAATCATCGAGACGCATAAAATTATTCCAATGGTTACTCTGACTAAGGAACAAGAACAATTCAGAAAATGGTGGTTGACCAATCAATAATTTTTTTCATCCGTAACAAGGCAAAAACTATGAAACCACTTTTCGCACTTTTAATGTTGTGTTTGGCAGTAACGGCCAATGCAGGCAATTCCAAATTGGAATTGAAGTATGAAATTGACGTTACGAAGATCGAATCCGATTCTTTTAATGTCACGATGACTGTCAACGGCGTCACATCCGATTCGATCGTGTATCAGTTCATCGCCACGTCACCCGGTATGTATGCGGTCGCCGATGCAGGAAGATTTGTCGGAAGCTTCAAAGCTTACACGGCCTCCGGTAGTGAACTGCCGGTATCCCGTGCATCGACCAACCAATACCTTATTCGTAATTCCAAACAACTGGCCAAAGTTTCATATCGTGTTGAAGACACGTATGACACGGCTATTCAGGAACATCTGATCGGTCCGATGGGCGGAACCAATATCGAACGCGACAATGCCGTGATTAACTCACAAATGGTAGTCGGATATTTTAAGGGCTACCAAATCAATCCGATGCAGATAACTTTCCGTTATCCCAAAGAATGGAAAATCGCTACGGCGTTACCGGAAAAAAAAGGTGTCTACTACGCCGATTCATTTGATCATTTAGTCGATTCTCCGGTTTTGCTCGGCAAACTCACAGAGGCCAGCCTCAAAATCCGGGGCGCGCGCATCGATGTATATTGCTATTCCGAGCATGATATTATTCAAGCCGATAGTGTTTTAACCTATATCAAGGGGATCATCGAATCGGCCGACAAATTCCTGAACGGACTTCCAGTCAATCGGTTTGTCTTTTTATTCCATTTCCGAAAAAACACCGGACCGGTTGTCGGCGCATTGGAACATAATTATTCCAGCTATTTTTATATGCAGGAAAACCCGATATCCCAAGTAGCACCGCTGATGACCGCTTTTGCTGCGCATGAATTTTTCCACATTGTCACGCCGCTCAATATTCACAGCGAAGTGATTGAACCATACAATTTTGAGACCCCCGTACCATCGCAGCATCTCTGGCTGTATGAAGGCGCTACCGAATGGGCACAAATGATGATGCGCGTGTGTGGTGGATTGATCAATGAACAACAGTTCCTTGGAGTGATTACTCAAAAACTCAAAATCAGTGACGGATTTCGCAAGGACGTCAGCCTTCAGGAATTGAGCCTCGGATCTTTCGGAGAACTAAACAGCCAATATCAGAATATCTATTATAAAGGCGCTTTGACGGCTATGATTCTCGACATGAAACTGCTTGAACTGTCCAAAGGCAAAACAGGGCTGCGAGAAATTATCAAGCAATTGTCGAAAAAATACGGACCGAAAAAGACTTTCTCGGAAAAAAATTTCTTTGACGAATTTGTTGCTATGACGTATCCTGAAATCACCGATTTTTTTGAACGTTATGTAAAAAAAGCTGAACCCTTGCCGCTTAAAGAATATTTGGCAAAAGGCGGCTTCAACTACAATGCAGAAATCCGTACAGGACAATACAAAGCCGATACCGGAAAGTATGCGCTGACCGTTAATGGCGACAATCAGGTTGTTTTTATTCAAGTCGACACGACGCATGCCATCAATCGGGAACTGGGAGTTCATGATGGCGATGTTATGCTTAAGGTCAAATATCAAGATCAGGAAGCAGTGCCATTAGTACAAAACGTCATCCAGTTAGTCAACAGTATTCAAATCGACAGTACGTTTTCGATTTTCATTAAACGCGGCGATCAGGAAAAAGTGCTCACAGCCAAAGCCGGTAAGAAAGAGATCATCGTAACGCATAAACTCGAGTCGATGGAAAATCCATCTAAGGAGCAGCTTGAATTTCGTAAACTGTGGTTATCCAATCGCTAAGTGCGGACTACAATGCTGTTACAAATTAAGCCTTGGCTTGAAGCTTGGATTTATACAATAAATCATAATAAACTTTTGCGGCAGCTTCCGTTTGCTTATGGGCTTCATCAGCCGCAATCTTTGCTTGCTTTTCTTTGGCTTGCGATTTTTTCATTGCGTCAAACGAAGCCTGCACTTCGGCAAGTACGGGTTTAAATTTCGGATGAATTTTTGCAAGCTTTTTAAGGCCTTCAAAAATATTAATGCTTTCTTGTAATTCTTCTGGAGTTAACCGACGCTTTTTTTTGCTCATAGATTTCTAAATTTGTACAAGGAAAAATGTAAATTACATTTATCAATATAAACTTTTTTGAACACAATAAAAAACCCTGCTGGAATTATCCAACAGGGTTTTAATTTCTGTTCTATTACGTCAGAATTTACTTCACGAACAGCATCTTACGTGTGCTGGTGAATTCTTTGGTTTGAATTCGGTACAAATAAATTCCTGAGCTTACAGCCTGTCCGGCATTATTCTTACCGTCCCACAACACACTCTTCACGCCACCGGCCTGAATTTCGTTGACCAGCGTTTTTACTTCCTGGCCAAGGATGTTGTAAACCGTGACAACCACTTTCGTTTCCCGTGGTAAAGCATATCGGATCGTTGTCGTCGGGTTAAACGGATTTGGATAGTTTTGGAATAACGCAAATTCCTTCGGTAATGCTCCTTCGAATTCCGACACAACGTCCCCATTGTAGAACAATTGGTATTTGCCCATTTTCATGGTCGTAGTCGTAGCTGTTTTGCTGACTTTGTTCACAATGGTTTTCATCATTTCAAGACCGTTTTCCGTACGGCGATAAATCGTCAAATGATTTTCGTCCACGCCGCTCAATTTGCTATAATCAAACGTGATCGTGGCTGACGCATTCAAATCCATACCCAGCGGTCCAAACGTATACGCCTCAGATAAGGAATAAATTCCTTCGGATGAATAAAGATCTGCGCCTTCAGCGGCAATGGTCAGATAGGCATCCGATTTCATCGTATTATCGGCAATTTTCATAATCGCCACGCCGTCTGTGCTCGCCAGAGAAGCATTGCTGCCGACCTTGGCCAGAACTGCCGACAGAGTACGGACACTGTCTTTAGAATTGCTGGCCGTATCCGTCGATGTTACGGTAAAAGAATAATTGCCAGACGCATCGAATTTAAAGTGGCCGTAGTAGACTCGTTTAGCGGCATCGACCGTAACCGTCGTTAGGGTTTCCTGCGACGCATTAGGTTTCGTGACTTTGATGACGGGTGACCCGCTCAAAGGTTCATTGCCGGTTGCGATTACATCGATATATTGCGAAAGATATTTATCCTGGAAGAAACTGATGCCCGTTACAGGACCTGAAACGTCGGCACGAACCTGCATGGTCACCGGAATTGTAATCAACGGCTCGTCGGCATCGTTGCTCGTAATGAAAATATTCGCCGTATAATCGCCAATATCCAGCGTATCCGGCATAAAATTCAGCGTTACATTGCCCGAACTATTACCGTTGATTGTTCCTGAATATGCACTGGCGGTCAGCCAGCCCATACCGGCAGTTGTATTATAACGAACGAAACCATAACCGGCTTCGCCTTCGATAAGATACAATCCTCGATAATCACCGCTCGGCACGTACGCCATGCCCATATCATCGATATAGCTGAAAGGCAGGCCTCCGATAACGCTCCATTGTTCAGTATTCAAATTAAATGCAAAAAGACTTGAGTCGCCTGCATCTTCATAATTGCCGACCGCATAGAACGTGTGATTGACTGGATCGATCGCAGTTCCAAGTACGGTTCCGCGCGGCGGCGCAGGCAACTGCGTCCATTCTTCCGTTGCAAGATCAAATTTGGCAAAGGATGTATCGCCATTACCAGCAAGGTCATACAAATAGCCATTATAATATCTCAATCCACCCCAAGTGTTTTCGTCATAAAATAATGGGTCCAATTCTCCGGGATGTGGTAAAGTATCCCATTGAAGTGTCATCGGATCATAGCTCACAAAAAGATATGTGTCAGCCAGATAAATCTTACCGCCGAAAGTTTCGATCAGCCCTGAATACGTCGGTGAGTCCATCGTCGTCCATGTATCGGAATCGATATCGTAAATTCCTATGCCCGAAGCGGGTGGAGGACCTTCACCAAAAGCATCAAAAGCTTTTTCACGGAATGCTTTACTGCCACCACTACCACTTGTATAAGTTGTATAAACTTTGCCATTCAAGACGACAGCACCGCCGTTGTTGCCACTGTAAATAGGACAATCTTCTAGCTGAGTCCATTCATTGGTCGACGGATCGTACTGAAAAAACGCATAGCCGCCATTTTCTTGCGCATAAATCAGTCCGGTTGCAGGATCGACCGTCATACATGTCAGATACGTTTCTGATAACATGAGTGAATCAAATGTACCCGGAATAAAATCGAAAGCTTGCGAGGATGACAACTGTGAGAACGATGACGATTTGTGCGATGCTTTACTTAATAAGGATTGTTTACCATTGTTCCCTTTTTTCAAACTGCGATTTACCTGGATCGTTGGTTCTTCCGGTACATCGCTTTGAATGGACATATTCCAAAATAGCTTGCCGGCATTCGTATTACTGATCGTCAACGTGCTCGAACCGGTTTTATTCTTTTCAACTTTCTTAACTATCGATTCGCTAGTAACATTGACATCCGGCGGCAAAACTGTAGCTTGAATCAGAATCTCTTCATTCGGATTTGCCGGATCGTTGCCACTCACTTTAATAGTAATGTCGTATGTACCAGCTACGAACGTTGGCATCAGGCGAATTAATACCGGCTCGGTTCCGTTTTGAACGAGATTACCTGACGCTGGGATAAATTTAACTGGAATGCCGGACGAACTCACTACTGACGCGCTCCACAACAGACGACCTTGTCCGCCTATGTTGCCAACTGTCAGCGTCACGGTCGTCGAATCGCCCAAGCCATACTGAATATTGGCAAATGTATCGGGCGATGCCGACATATTCGGCGGAAGCACGGTGAGCGTCACGGGAACGACAAAAACCGTATCTTCCGGATCGACATCATTGTTGACGATTTCAACCGCCGCTTCATAATCGCCAGGATAAAGCCTCGATGCGTCGATCGTAATGGTCGTTTGTTGATTGCCACTGGCCGCAATCGATCCACTGATCGGATTGGCACGCAGCCACGCACCGCCGAGCGTCAATGAATATTCTAAAGCCAGACCCATCATCGGGCCTGAATTGTAACCATTGATATACAAGTATTCCCATGTCATGCCAGTCGCTACGACTGAGCCGGCGCCGAAAGAATATTCCACAAGTGTAGGCAATCGGCTATCGGCCGTTTCAACTATTACTTTGGCATTTCCCGGAAGGTTTGTTAAGTAACAATGGTTGGCACTGTTGCCATTTAATAATGAATCCAGTCCGGAAACAATCGGATGTTCAGGTATTAAAACCCGATTCACATTTTCAGCGTAGCTATGAATGACTTGAACACCTCCGACAATAGTAACATTATCACCTTGTGTAGCCAATTGATACTGAACAACACCTCCGGCAATAACGTAAGCTTCAAATTTTGAAACATTATTCGAAAGTTCAGTGTAATACGTATTATCTTCATCGCCGGCCGTTACGATCAAATCGTATTGAAAGAAATCAGTTTCGGCTATTTGGCTCGAATTAATCACCGTTGGCGTGATTCCAAGATTATTAATAATGAAATCGCCTATATTAACTCCCCACGCATCGGTTTCCTGGATGACAAGAATTCGCTCATTGCCATTGGCTGCGGCTGAATTTGCACGCGCCAGAGCAAGTTTGGTCGGACCTGATGTTGGTGTAATTGCTTTTTGGAAAGCTCTCGGAGCCGTTGACGAGACGCGCACGCCACTGTAAAATGTCGATGAACGATATTGATGTAGCGGTTTGGCGGCTCTTGTTTGGCCGTATTGAAAATTCATCCGGATATTCCAATCCAGATTACTGGTTCCATTATTCGTAATTTGCAGGTTTCTTTTCACGGAATCTCCGGCGCCGACGA